>DAOTZV010000087.1:0-6719 GCA_034434235.1 Anaerolineae bacterium | reverse complement strand
GAGCTGGTGGAGGAAGCGGGCCGGCTTGGCCTGAAGGTCGTGCTCAGCACCATCGCCGAGCTGCATCCGTTCTGGATCCATCGCGAGATCCCCGATAGCCACATGGTTGATCACATGGGCCGGCCGGTCATCTCGACCAACCGCGGGGAGGCGCATCAGGGCCTGACGCCCGGCGGCTGCACCGACAACCCGGAGGTGTTGCGCCGGATGGGCGTCTTCCTCCAGACGGTCGCCGGCCGGTACGCGGGCGCGGCCAACCTGGCCGGCTGGGACATCTGGAACGAGCTGCGCTGGAACGTGCAGGCCGATGGGCTGGTCTGCTTCTGTCCGCACACGCTGGCGGCGTTTCGGCGCTGGCTGGACGCGCGCTACGGCGGCCTGGAGGGGTTGAACGCGGCCTGGAAGCGCCGCTATTGCGATTGGGCCGACGTGATGCCCGGCAAGCTGCCGCGGCGGCCCTACACCGAGATGATGGAGTTCGAGAAGTTCCTCCAGTGGCGGGCGGCCGAACATATGCGTTTCCGGGCCGCGATCGTCAAGGCGGCCGATCCGCAACATATCGTCACCGCGCACGGCGCGCAACCCTCGGCGCACATGGCCGGCGACGCGGAAAACCACGCCATCAACCGCGGCAACGACTGGGATCTGGTCGAGCCGCTCGACGGCCTGGGCTGTTCCCATTTCCCGTTCTGGTTCGCCATGTCCGACGCCGACTTCGGCGTGCGCGTGGAATGCACCCGTTCGGCCGCGGGCAATAAGACGGTGTGGGTGAGCGAGCTGCAGGGCGGATCGGCGCGGCAGGGGTTCGACGTGCGGCCCTCGGTGGAGGCGAAGCCGCAACAGCGTTGGGTGTGGAACGGCTTCGGCCGCGGGGCCAAGGCGGTCATCTTCTGGTGTTGGCGCGATGAGTTCTTCGGCCGCGAGTCTTCGGGCTACGGGTTGGCCGGCCGCGACGGCCTGGCCGACGAGCGGATTGCACTGATGAAGCAGACCGGCGCCCTGCTGCGAGAGCACGACGCGCTGCTGGAAGCCTATCGGCCCGACCCGGCGCGGGTCGGCGTGCTGTTCGACCCGAACGGCTACAACCTGGAATGGGCGCAGGACGGCGCCGCCATCCGCGCCCGCGACAGCGTGCTCGGCTACCTGACCGCGCTCGAATATCTGCAGGTGCCGTACACGGTGGTCGAAAGCAACCACCTGGACGCGCTGCGCGATCTGCGCCTGCTCGTGTTGCCTTTCCCGCTGGCCGTGCCCGACGCCGCCGTTGACCCCATCGCGGCGTTCGTGGAGGCGGGCGGCACGGTGCTCGTGGAGAGCGAGGCCGGCGCCTACACCGAAGTGGGCCTCTACCGCTACCCCGCGGCCGAGCGGCCGCTCGCGGCGGCCCTCGGCATCGCGGACCAGGGCCGGCGTCCCTTGCGGGAAGAGACCTTTCGGCTGAGCCTCAAGAAGGAGAGCTACGACCTGCGCGCTGCGATCTGGATCACGCCGCTGGAGGCGGCCGGGGCCGAGGTGCTGGGTCGCGATGCCGCGGGCCACATCCTGGCCACGGGCCGCAAGCTCGGCCGGGGCATGGTCGTTGCGCTGGGCACCTTCATCGGTAAGAAGTATGCCGAGGCGCGCTATGAGGGATTCGAGCAGTTCCTGGCGCAGCTCGTCGCGGCGGCCGGCGGCCTGCCCGACCTGGAGGTGCGCGGGGAACAGCCGCTTCAGTGGCGCAGCGGCCCGGCCGGCAACAAACGCCTGCTCTTCATCACCAATCAGAGCGGCAGCCAGGTGGTGCGGGTGCGCGGGCCCGAGGCCCTGTTCGGCGACGCGCAGACCGCGAAGGAGTTGCGCTCCGGCGCGAAGATCAAGATCAAGCGGGACGACGGCGAATGTCGCTTCAAGCTCGCCATCGGCGCGGGCGATTTCGCCATCGTCCGCTGGGGATAGCGGTACCCGGCATACTCCGGCTCGCCGATCAGATTATCCATCTGATACGGGTCGGCCAGGTTGTCGAACAACAGCCATGGCCCGGCGAGCGCGCGGACGTAGGTGTAGCGCTTCGTCCGCAGCCCGCGATACTCGCGTCCCTCTTCGCCATGCCACCAGTCAGGGATTGTGCGGCAGGCCCCACGAGAGCACGAGCAGAAACGGGTTGCGGCTGCGGCGCTCCCGAATATACCGCTGCGCCGCGCGGGTCTGCGCGATGGCATCATAGCCGTCCCAATAGCGGAGCTGATCGGAGTCGCCGTCGTAATAGGCCGGCGACGGTGATGACGAGCCGGAATTTGACTTTTCTCCCAGATCACGATAAGATGGATAAAATAGATTGCAACCTTCTTGCAATCTGTCTGGCATTCTCTTTCTCTACCCGCCTGGGCCAGAAGCGCGGGAGCTGGTTTGAGGAGCGTCGGAGCACATCAGAGGATGTCTCGTGTCTGCGTTTCGAGCGTCCGCTTCTGAACTTCTGGGCAAGAGGCCAGGCGGCGCGCTGCTGATTGCGCTTGCTGCGGCGGTCCTCATTCGGCCGTGGCAGGTCGCGGCCGTCGAGACGGCCGTCGTACGCGCGGCCGGCGGCGCCCTCATCTCCGGCGCGCCCGGTCCCGACGTCGCCCTGCCGGTGGAAGTGTTGGATGTGCAGGGTCTGGGCGCGGCCACCGTGCTGATCGAGTACGATCCGGCCCTGCTCAAGGCGACGTCCTGCCTTCGCGGTCCATCGTTTGATATCGGGATCTGCAACCCCAGCTATGATCGCGACGGCGACGGCGTGCCGGATGCCGTGCTTTTCAATGTCCTCTCCTTGAACGGCGTCAGCGCGACCGGCCCGGTCGTGCTGTTCGACATCACCTGGCAGGCGATTGTTGCGGTTGAGGCCGAACGCGCGACGACCCTGGCCGTGCGGGTGCAGACTTTTACCGACACGGACGGCAAGCCGCTGGCGCATACAACTCAGGACGGCCAGCTTACCTTGCGACCGCCGCCCACCGCCACGCCGACGGCGACGCCTTCGCCGACCGTTACATCAACCGCTACACCGACAACCACGGCCACGCCGACGGCGACGCCTTCGCCGACTGTTACACCAACCGTCACGCCGACGGCGACTGCCACGCCGACGGCGACGCCCACGCCAACTGCTACGCCGACCGTTACACCAACCGTCACGCCGACAACCACGGCCACGCCGACTGTTACACCAACCGTCACGCCGACGGCGACTGCCACACTAACTGCCACGCCTTCGCCGACTGTGACATCAACCGCCACGCCGACGGCGACTGCCACGCTGACTGCCACGCCTTCGCCGACCGCAACGGCGACGCCATCTCCCACCTGGACTGCCATACCAACCTCGACGCCGACCGCCACGCTGACGCCGACCGCAACGGCCTCTGCCACCCAGCGCGTGCCGAAAATCTACCTGCCCTTTGTTGTGCACCTTGTAATTGCCGCCGAAATACAGGGGACGGCGCCCTGAGCGCGGGCCATCATGAAGACGGTCTTTAAGCTTTCAGTTGGCCTGTGACCGCTGTCGGGCCGCAAAGAGCGGTATGTCCAGGCAGCGGCGCCGGGCGCAGACCGGCTGAGAGCATCTACTGTGTAACCCCTGTTCGTTAGCGGCTGCCTGCCTGAAACAGGCAGTAAGGAGGCGCTTAGCATGAATGCAAAACGCGTGCTCGGAATCACCGTGATCGCTCTGGCGCTGCTCCTGGCAGCCAGCATCCGCATCACGCAGATGCGCGACGTCGCGGCCGAAGCGCCGCGCGTCCCGCCGCCGCAACCGGTCGGCCAGCCGGTTGCGGCGCCTGCCGTCCGCGCGCCCCAGATCGGGAGCCGCGCGCCGGCCGCAGCGCCGGCCGGCCCCCTCGCCAGCGCCGACGCCGTGACAAGTCCCGTCATCACCCAGACCTTCACGTTGCAGGCCGGCTGGAACGCGATCTACCTGGAGGTCGAGCCGGTCAACACCTCGCCCCTGGTGAACCAGGGCACGGCCGCGGACCCCATCTGGGTGCATGAGAAGTCCACCATGGAGACGGTGTTCGCCGACCTGGCCGCCAGCGGCGCGCTGGAAAGCGTCTGGGGGTGGAACGTCCCGACCTCTCGGGTGGATTACATCGTGGATCCGACCGAAGGGTTGTGGGACGAACCCGGCTGGCGGCGCTACGTGCCCGAGAGCAAGGTCGGCCCCGACGGCGTCTCGCAGGGCTTTCTGACCAACCTGCTCAGCCTCCACGCCAACACCGCCTATCTGGTGAAGCTCAAGGATGACTTGAGCGGCCCGGCGACGCTGGCCGTGCGAGGCGCGCCGATCGTCCAACGCCAGCGCTGGATCAAGGGATCGTATAACCTGGCCGGCTTCCCCATCGCGCCGGGCGCCGCGCCGACGGTGGCGACCTTCACCGGCGGCTCGCCCATCACCGAGATCCGCCAGCTGACGGCGAACGGCAGTTGGACCCCGCCGCTGGCCGGCGCAGACACCCTGGCGGCCGGCGTCGGCTACCTGGTCTACTACGGCGATCAGACCGCCGGCGCGCCGGACGATTATACGGCCCCGCTGCAGTTCATGGATCCCCTGAGCAGCGGGCTGGCGTTCACGCGCGGCGCGGCGGGCCGGCAACAGAGCGTGCGCATCGAGAACCTGACCGGCCTCGACGCCAGCGTCACCCTGGCGCTGACCGCGCCGACCGGCCAGGGGGTGGCGCTGTGGGTCACCGATCCCGTGACGGCCAACCTGGCCGCGGGGCCGGTGCAGATTCCGTTGGGCCCGCACGGTGCGAAACGCATCGAGCTGACCGCGTCGGCCGCCGCGCAGCACGGGGACGGCGCGGCGCTGCTGGCGGTGACGTCGGCGCAGTTGGGCGTGCGCTGGCTGCTGCCGGTGCGCGCCGAGCGCGGTTCCCTCGCCGGGCTGTGGGTGGGCGAGGCGACGGTCAACGACGTGAGCGAGGGCCGGCTGGGCGCGACCGACGTGGAAGGCGGCCAGCTCACCATCGCCCTGCGGCCGCAGAACAACTCCGGCATCCGCGGCGCGGTCGAGCTGCAAGAGAAGATTGCCGGCAACACCTCGGCCGTGGGCGTCACCCTCACGCTGGCGCTGCCTTCGACCGAGATCGTGGCGCCGCGCGTACTGACCGGCGCAGGGCGCTACGTGCGCGGCTACCTGTTTGTGGACGCCAACCAGAACGGCGAGCGGGACGGCGCGGAGGCAGGCCTGGCGGGCCGGAGCGTGGTTTTGACTCCCATTGGCGGCGGCAGTCCGCTGACGGCCACGACCGGCGCGGATGGCCTGTATCTGTTCGAGAACCTGGCCGCGGGCGATTACGCCATCGCAGCGGCGTCGCATCCGCCGACGGGCTACACGGCGGTCTTTTCCATCACGGTGCCCGCCCGCGAGACCGGCCAGGCCGCGTTTCCGCCGGCGCCCAACGCCTGGCCCGAGGCGGTGACGCTTGGGCTGGCAGGTGTGGATGTTGTCACCTACCGGCAGGCCGATGGCGAGACCTACGAGGCGACCGACTTCCCGCGCTATGACGCCACGGGCCGGCGGGTGGAACCGCACCTGAACTTCGGCTATGTCTCGGCCTACAGCGCATCGCTCTGGACGGGCCTCTGCAATGACCGGCGGGAACAGCGTCGCAACCTGGGCGTGGCGACCAACGGCATCCTGAAGACGACGTTGAGCAGCGCCTCCCTCAACCCGCCGCGCGGGCCCGTGGACGACGAACTGTTGGGGCCGGTCGAGTACGCCATCTACGTGACCGGGCCGGACGGCGGGGTCGCCTGCGGCGAGATCGCGGTCGGCGCGCCGACGCGCTTCGCGAACGGCGCCGGCTCCGATTTCACCTTCCGGTTGATCTTGCGGGTGAACGAGAACAACCGGGCCGCCATCTTGCCCTACTACGCTTTGCCTTCCGGCCAGCGGGTCAGCTCGGCGAACTTCAGCATCAGCGGCCCCGTCACGGCCACCAACGCCTTCTTCGGTGACAGCTCGGCGCTGCTCGATTACCTGATTACCATCGCGCCCAACGATCCGCTCAATCCGTATAAGCACAAGTACCATCCCGACCACGACAACCTGGACGCCAAGTTCAACGCCATGGACCTGGACACAGTGGACCCGTGGCTATGGGAGTCTTACGAGGTGACGCGGCGGATCAAGCTGGAGCTGACGGAGCTGCCGCCATACCCCGGCGCCACGCCGGCCGACGCCGTCAGGCTCGATTGGGGCGGCACGGTGTGGGGCGGGCTGTATCGCGAGGTGATCAAGGGACTGCACAAGAATGACATCACCGTCAAAGGCTACTTCGTCATCCGCCAGGTTGCGCCCTGGGAGCAGTTGAAACGGCAGCCCTATGACGGTGCGGGAGGAGGTGGATGATGGACATCAGGCCTGCGCGGCGATGGTTGAAGTCTCGATGGATGATGATGGAGGATAGCGCCATGAAGCCTCTCACCTCTCGTTCCCGCAAGGTTGTCCTGCTCGCCGTGTTGGCGCTCGCCCTGGCACTGGTCGGCGGAGCAGTTGTTGTCTCGCAGGCCGTCGGCCTTGGTCGCGCGGGCGCAGCGCCAGCCCTGGACGCAACCGACGTCGCGATGGCGCAGGCGGCCGTGCTGCCGGTCGAGAACTGGCTGGGGCCGCTGCAAGACAACAACCAGATAGACTTCGAGCGCGGGCTGATTTCGGGCTACACCTACGCGCACGCGTTGCAGCCCAACAGCCCGGCCGTGGATAT
>DAOTZV010000086.1:0-1778 GCA_034434235.1 Anaerolineae bacterium | reverse complement strand
GGAAGGCGGCGAGGCGGCTGGGCTGGATGTGCGCTACACCGTGGCCTGCCGGGTCGTCGATGCCCGCGGCAAGCCCATTGCCGGATTGCGCGTCGAGTTGTTCGACATGAATCCGCTCTCGCCGCCGGATCGCCTGGGCGAGCCGGCTCTCACCGGCGCCGAGGGCCTGGCAACGTTTCGCTTCAAGCGTTCGGACTTCACAGCGCACCCTGGCGAGCAGGGACCCGATCTGTTCTTCAAGGTCTTTCGCGACGAGGCGCCGCTGGTCTACACGCTGCCAGAGACCCCCAACGAGGATAACATCATCCGCAACTACCGGCCGCAGCGCGAGCCCATCCTGCTGCGGATCGAGCGCTACGAAACCCTGCGCGGCACAGTCATCACCGAACTCGGCGTGCCCGCCGAGCAGGTCACCCTGCGCCTTTATCGATTGGACTTTGGCGGCGGCGCGACCCTGCTTGCCGAGACGGTCACGACCGAAGGCGGCCGCTATGCCCTGGCTTACGATCCGGGTCCGGCCGAGCCGGTGCTCGAGGTGCGCGCCCTCAAGCCCGACGGCAGCGAGGTGAAACTTACCAAGCCCTTGCAGGGCCTGACACCGGAAGAGCGCGCCAATCTCAACCTGGTGATCCCGGCGGCCGTGCAGCCACAGGAGGCCGAATACCGCCGCCTGGTCAGGGACCTGACGCCCCACGTTGGTGAGCTCAAGCGGCTGGCGCGGGCCAGGGAGAACGGCGAGCGGCAGGACATCACCGTGCTGCACCGCGCCACCGGCTGGGATGCGCGGCTGATCGCGCTGATGGCTATCACCGAACGGCTCGCCGGCGACGAAGAAGTGAGGCTGCCGTCGGAAGGCCTGTACGGCCTGCTGCGCGCGGGGCTGCCGTCGGACAAGCTGCTGCTGGCGCAAGTGGAGCCGGACACGGTCGCGGAGGCGCTCAAGAAGGTGCGCGAAGCCGGCATCGTGGCGCTGGACGATGCGGCGATCACTGACTTCAAAAAACGCTTCGCCGCCTTCAGCCAGCGCGTGCGCCTCAACCTGCCGGTGCCGGGTTCAAGCAACACCTATGGCCAGATGCTCGAGAAATCCGGTTTGGGTGACCGGGAGCGAAAGATATTCGCTGAGGTCTTCCTGCGCCATCGCGGCGAGGGTGCGGAATTGTGGGAGGCGGCGAAAGAGGCCGGTATGAGCGAGGCTCAGGTCGGCAAATTGCAGCTCCAAGGCAAGCTCGCCTTCCTCGCCGGCAACAGCGCGGTCATGACCGAGCGGCTGCTCCAGAAGGACCTGGCCGATCCCGTGGCGTTGGTCGCGCAGGATTTTCACCGCGCCGAAACATGGAAGGAGGAAGTCTTCGCTGCGGCCGGCATTCCGCCGGAGCGCCGGGCGAATCTCAATGAGGACGATCGGCGCAAGCTGGCAGCCGCCATTCCCACCGCCTATGCCGCTGAGACCGTCGAAGCGCGGCTCGACCTCTATGCCGGGGACATGGCCCGCAAGTTCCGCCTGAGCTATCCCACCCAGGTGCTCACCCGGCTGATGGAAACCGACCAGACCTTCCAGCCACTCGTCGGCCCGCCTGCCACCCTCACCGTATTGAAGAACGCGACGCCGCAGGGCTTTCGCCTGGGCGAGACGCCAGTGGCGGTGTTTCTCAAGGCGAATGAGCAGAAGATCAAAGGCAATCTCAGCGACGCCGAGTTTCAGGTCGCCGGCCAGGAGCTGAAGACGATGCAGCGGCTCTACCAGATCACGCCGGACCACGAGTCCATGCCGGTGC
>DAOTZV010000085.1:0-27811 GCA_034434235.1 Anaerolineae bacterium | reverse complement strand
GGGGTCACAGACCCCCTCTGAGCTTGAATCTGTGATCTACTGAGACTATTGAGAGGATACGATCCGGTAACACCCCCAATCGCTGAGGCGCTCGGCCCAGCGATTGGGATGCCAGCGGGCCAAAGGGCGGGCCGGCGATGGTCGGATCAACGGCTGGGCCAACGCCGTCAGGGCGTCTACGGTCGCCATCAGCCGGCTCTCTTCCTTGCCCGGTTCGCGCACATAGACGAACGCGCCGCTTGCTTCCTGGAACGCGAGCAGCGCATCGCCGGCGCCCCGGCCGGCCTTGCGGAAGGCCGGCCCCTGCGGGTCATAGCCCGCGGCGCGCAGCCCGGCGACCGCCAGTGCGGTGGAATCGGCGTTGGCCGGCCCCCGGCGCGGGCCCACATCCCACCCGCCGGCATCGAGCTGACGGCGACACAGATAGTGCGCGGCGCGGGCAAAGGCGACCGCATCCCACGCGCCCGCGTGGCCGGCCAACACCTGCATCACCCGGCCGGTGGTATCCACGTCGCTCTGCTCCGCGTCGAAGCTCCAGAACCAGCCGCCGTCTGCGAGCTGCGCCCGCCACAATGCTTGCAGCGCCGCGTCCGGCACCGGTTCGCCGGCGCGCAACAGGGCTTCGACCGCCAGCGTATGCCGATAGAGCAGCGCCGGATGATAGCGGCCGGTGGCCGGATCGTATGCCCGCCGGATGGTGGCGATCAGGTCCAGGCCGCCGAAGTTGCGCGGATCGCCGCCGGCCAGCGCGACCGCGCGCGCGACCTTGCCGGCCTGTCCGGCGTCGCCGGCGGCGTAGCCCGGAGCCAGCGCCTGCAACGCCCGGAGCGCGCTCTGGCCGCCGGCCGGGGTCCATGCCGGCCCCGCCGGATCCTCGCCGAGCAGCGCCAGCACATAGACGACATCGGCCGTCAGGCCGGCGCTCGCGTTCGGCCGGCCGAAGCCGCCATCGGGCCGTTGCTGCGTGTGCAGCCAGGCGATCGCGCGGGCCACCGGTGCACCATCGCCGGCGGCCGCCGGCCGCATGTTGGCCGCCAGCAGACTGACGACCAATCCTGCGATCAGGATGAATCGGCGCATCGGGAAAACAAAAACCCCTTGCCTGGTGGGGCAAGGGGCGGAAGAGCAGCCTGCGTCGGGCTGTGTTCCCCCGCCCTTTGCCTCGAAGGTCGCAGGGAACGCGCCGAGCTGGGCGACCTGGCTCGACTGAGATCGCGATGGCCTGCGGGCCATGCGCCGACCTCCGTCATACAGTTGCGGGACAGCGCCGGTCTTGCACCGGCTTCTCCCTGGGCTCAGCGCTTCCTGTATTCAATTGCAATTCATCATAGCACAGGGCTACCGGCCTGTCAAATGAACTGCCGGGGCCGCGGCTCAGGTCATCTTGACCACGATGTCGTAGATGATGTTCGCCGCCGCGTCTCCGCGATCGGCCGCGTTGGAGAGATGGCGATAGACCTCGCGCATCTTCAGGATCCAGATCACCCGTTTGGGGCCGGCCGGGCCGTCGAACAGATCGGCCAATGCCTCGCGATAGACGTGCTCGACCCGATTCTCCAACGCCTTGGCGCGCTGCGCGTGCTCGGTGGCCACCTGAGGATGATCCTTGATCCGCAACATGGCCATGTGTACCTCATGGGCGGCCTCGCCCAAAAGCGACACCATCCGGTGCAGATACGGCGTGGGCCTGACGTGTAACAGCTCCATCTCCTGCACCGTGGACCAGGCGTAATCCAGGATGTCATCTATGGCGCGCGACAGGGCGAAGATGTCCTCGCGGTCCATCGGCGTCACGAACGTGCGGTTCAGCTCGCTGATCAGGATGCGGCGCACCTCGTCGGCCTCTTCTTCGCACTGACGCACGGCATCCACGGCCTGCGCGATGGCGACCTTGCTTGAGTCGCCGGCCTTCGCCTCGCCGGCCTTCGCCTCGCCCGCTTTTGCTTCGCCGGCCTTCACTTCGCCGGCTTTCGCCTCGCCGGCTTTGACATTGCGGGGGCGGGCTTCGCTGGCCACCACATAGGCATTCAAAGCGTCCAACCCTTTGACAACCCAGGCCGCCTGCTCGATCAAGAGCCGGGTGAAGTTATCCTGGCGCGGTTTGAAGAAGTCTTTGAGCCAGCTCATAACAATCTCCTCAGAATGGCCGACACCAATGCGGCCAGAATCGCCGTGATCGGGATGGTGGTCAGCCAGGCGAGCGCGATCTGGCCGGCCGTGCCCCAGCGCACCTTCGAGAGACGCTCGGCCGCACCCACCCCCATGATGGCCGAGCTGACGACCTGGGTCGTGCTCACCGGGCCGCCCAGCAGCGCGGCCGCGATGATGACCCCGGCCGAGGCGATCTGGGTGTTGAAGCCATGCATGGGGCGGATCTTGTAGAACTTGCCGCCCAACGTCCGGATGAGCCGCCAGCCGCCGGTAGCCGTGCCGGCCGCGATCGCAGCCGCACAGATGGCAATGACCCAGAGCGGCACATGAAAAGTCGGGATCACGCCGCCGGTCACCAGGCCCAGGGTGATGATCCCCATCGTCTTCTGAGCGTCGTTCGTGCCGTGCGACAGGGCCAGGAAGATCGCGGTCACGATCTGGCCACGCTTGAAGAAGATGTTGATCCTGGGACTCGACGCGCGGGCCAGGAAGAGAATCAATTTGGTCACCAGAAAACCGGCCGCCAACCCGATGGGCGGCGAGATGGCCAGCGCAATCAGCACCTTGCCCAGCCCGGCCAACCGCACGACCCCGAATCCGCCCTGTATAACGGCCGCGCCGATCAGGCCGCCGACAAGTGCGTGGGACGAACTGGAAGGAATGCCCAGCCACCAGGTAAAAAGATTCCAACCGATGGCGGCCACCAGAGCAGCCACCACCACCGATAGTTGAACTGCTTCCCCCTTCAGCACCTCGTGGCCGAGGGTGGTGGCCACCGCGACGCCGAACAAGAACGGCCCGAAGAACTCGGCGATGGCCGTGATCGTCAGCGCCTGCCGGCCCGAAAGCGCCCGCGACGCGATCATGGTCGCCACGATGTTCGAACTGTCGTGGAAGCCGTTCAGGAAGTCGAAGACCAGCGCCAACCCGATCAGCAGCAAAACCGTCCAGGGAATATCCGGCATTCCTCGCCTCTATCCGATGTCAGAATCAGCCCAAGCCGTGGGTTTGATGCCGCACATGATGGAAAGAATTACATTATACATAACACCTGCCTGCGTCCAAATTTCACTTCGGCTGGTCGCTCTTCTTCCACAGAAGAAAAGAGAGGGGACCGCGCATTTGACAGCCGCCCCGTCTGGTATTATACTTGGTTTGCACACGTTTGCAAAAGCCCGTCTTCGGTCGTTCTTGTTGCATGCGTGTGCGTCAGGTGCCAACGTGACCACGTCCATCAAGGATATCGCCCGGGCGGCCGGCGTCTCGCATTCGACTGTTTCGCGCGCGCTCAACGATAGCCCGCTCGTCAACCAGGCGACCAAGGCGCGCATCTGGCGGCTGGCGCAGGAGATGGGCTATTCGCCCAATGCCGGCGCGCGCGGCCTGGTGATGCGTCGCACCTGCACCGTCGGCGTGGTGGTGACGACCATCGCCGACCCGTGGGCGGCCGAGGTGGTGGAGGGGATCGAAGGAGTCGCCTACGCTCACGGCTATTCGGTGATCCTGGCCGCGTCGCAAGACGACCCGGAGCGGGAGGTCGCCGCGGTGGAGACGTTGCGTTCGCAGCGGGTAGACGCGGTGATCGTCACCTCGTCGCGCGTGGGCGCGCTGCACCAGGAGCGACTGGGCGCGGCCGGCGTGCCGGTCATCCTGCTCAACAGCCACAGCCAGCAGCTCACGCCGCAGACCTTCTCGGTGCGCGTCGACGACGTGCACGGTGGCCGGCTGGCGACCGAATACCTGCTGTGGCTGGGACATCGGCGCATTGCCCACGTGATGGGGCCGGTCGGGCACAGCACCACCGCCGACCGCCTGGCCGGCTATCGGGCGGCGCTGGCCGATGCGGGCATCTCGTTCGATCCGGCGCTGGTGCTCGAGGGCACGGGGCGGCCGGCCGGGGGCGAGCAGGCGCTGACGCGGCTTCTGGCCTTGGCCGCACGGCCGACGGCGGTCTTCTGTTACAACGACATGACGGCCATTGGCCTGTTGCGCGCGGCCCGATGGGCCGGGGTGAACGTGCCTCGCGATCTGGCCGTCATCGGCTTCGACGACATTCCCTTTGCCGCTTATGTTTCGCCGTCCCTGACGACCATCGCCCAACCCAAGCTCGAGATGGGCCAGCGCGCCATGCTGATGGCGCTCGCGCTGATGGAAGGCGCCGACGCCGGACGGGTGAGCAACATCGTGTTGGAAGGACGACTGGTCGTGCGAGAGTCAACCGGCGATGGCCGCGCAGAGTCAACGGCCGAAAGGAGGTGATGATCGGAACAAGCGGTTGCCCCATGGTCTGGATGCGAGCGGATCCGAAAAAAAACCTTTCACATCAGTCAGCAAGGAGGGAGAACCATGTCTCGCGTGAACAGGTACCTGTCGTTATCGCTCGTAATCGCTGTCGTCCTCGTGTTGGCCGCCTGCACGCCGGTGCCGGCGCCAGCACCGGCGCAAGTCGCGCCGACCGCCGCTCAACAGCCATCCGCGCCGCAGGTCGTCCAGAAGAGCATGGTCGTGGGCCTGGCCGTCCATGCAAATCCGGCCGAAGATCTCTTCTGGGGCGTGGTCGAGAAGGGCGCCAAAGACGCAGCCGCCACCTTCGGCATCACGCTGAAGTCGGGCGGCAGCGGGCAACCGAAGGAACAGGCGCAACTGGTTGAAAACTACGTCGCGGCCAAGGTAGACGGCATCATCGTCTCCCTGGCGAACCCCGACGCGCTCAAGGATGCCGTCAAGAAGGCCACCGACGCCGGCATTCCGGTCATCACGATCAACTCGGGCGCGGGGGTGTACAAGCAGTTCGGCGCGCTCACCCATGTGGGCCAGACGGAACGCGTGGCCGGCCAGGGCGCCGGCGAGCAGTTCACCAAGGCCGGCCTCAAGAAGGTCCTCTGCGTGATCCACGAGGAGGCCAACATCGGCCTGGAGGAACGGTGCGACGGCCTGAAGGACACGCTGAAAGGCGAAGTGATCCGCTTCAACGTCGCCACCACCGGCGTCAAGGATGTCAAGGGCACGGTAGCGGCGATCCAGGACAAGCTGACCTCGGACAAGACCATTGACGGCATCCTGGCGCTCAATCCGGTCGTCGGCATCGCGGCCCGCGACGCGGTGAAGGCCGTGAAGGGCACGCAGAAGGTGGCCACGTTCGACCTGAGCACCGACGTCCTGGACGCGATCGAGGCCGGCGACCTGATGTTCGCCATTGACCAGCAGCAATACCTGCAAGGTTACCTGCCGGTCGTCATGCTGTACCTTTACAAGACCAATCTGAACACGGTCGGCGGCGGATTGCCCGTCTTGACCGGACCGGGCTTCGTGGACAAGAGCAATGCCGCGGCCGTCAAGGACCTCGCCAAGAAGGGCACGCGGTAAACCGAGACTTCCTGCATAGAGAAGGATGGCATCGTCGCCATCCGCATCCAGCACCATGGGAGGCTTCGCCCGAGGCATTTTCTGTCTCGGGCGAAGCGCAAAGGAGGCCTGTGCATGGCGATCGAGAGCTGGCAGCGTGCACCCCGCGCGGATGAGCGGATCGTCCGCATCGGCACGGTGCGCGGCCTCTTCCGCCGCGTCGAGGTCGGCGCCCTGATCGGCGCCGTCGTGATCTGGGTGTTCTTCGCCCTCATCACGCCGACCCATTGGCTGACGATCCTGGGGGTCTCGCGCATCCTCGACTCGGCGTCCACGCTCGGCATCATGGCGGTGGCGGTGGCCCTGCTGATGATCGGCGGCGAGTTCGACCTGTCCACCGGCGTGATGACCGGCACCTCTGGCCTGATCGCCGGGATGCTCGCGACGCAGCTCGGCATCAGCCTGTGGGCCGCGATGTTGATCTCGCTCGGTTTTGCGCTGCTGGTGGGCTATTTCAACGGCTGGATGGTCGTCAAGACGCGGTTGCCCAGTTTCATCGTCACCCTGGCGACCTTCTTCGTGCTGCGCGGGGCCAACGTCGGCGTCACCCGGTTGGTCACGGCCCGGGTGCTGGTTTCCAACATTGACCAGACGATCGGCTTCGCGACGGCGCGGGCATTCTTCGACCTGGAGTTCCCGCTGTTCGGCGTCTCGTTTCGGACCTCGACCATCTGGTGGATCGCGATCGCGCTGATCGCCACGTGGGTGCTGCAGCGGACGCGTTTCGGCAACTGGATCTTCGCGGCCGGCGGCGATGCGAACGCGGCGCGCAACAGCGGCGTGCCGGTGGAGCGCGTCAAGATCGTGCTCTTCATGACGACGGCGGCCGCGGCGTGGCTGGTGGGGATGATGAGCATCGTGCGATTGCGCTCGGCCGTGGCGAGCGAGGGGATCGGCCAGGAGTTCATCTACATCATCGCGGTCGTCACCGGCGGCAACCTGTTGACCGGCGGCTACGGCTCGGTGGTCGGCGCGTGCATCGGCGCGCTGATCTTCGGCATGGCGCGCGTGGGGATCGTCTTCGCCGGCTGGGACACCGACTGGTTTTATTCGTTCCTGGGCATCATGCTCCTGGTGGCGGTGTTGGTCAACGATTATACGCGCCGCCGCGCCGAGGCGATCAGCGTGGCCGCCGCGAAAGCGCGCACCGAAGAAGAGGAGACGCTGTGATGGTCGAACCGATCCTCGAAGTCCGCAACATCACCAAGCTGTTCGGCAGCGTGATCGCACTGAGCAACGTCTCCGTCAAGGTGTATCCGGGCGAAGTGACCTGTCTGCTGGGCGACAACGGCGCGGGCAAGTCCACGCTGATCAAGATCCTGTCGGGCGTCTACCCGCCCACCGAGGGCGAGTACTATTTCGAGGGCCGGCCGATCGTCTTGCGTTCGCCCCGCGAGGCCCGCGCCCTGGGGATCGCCACGGTCTATCAGGATCTCTCGCTGCTGCCGCTGATGCCGATCTGGCGCAATTTCTTCCTGGGCGCGGAGCCGGAAAAGGGGCGCAACGGGTTCCGCCGCCTGGACGTCGAATTCGCCAAACGCACGGTGCGCCAGGAGCTGGCGCAGATGGGGATTGACATCCGCGATCCGGATCAGCCGGTCGGCACGATGTCGGGCGGCGAACGCCAGTCCATTGCCATCGCCCGGGCGGTCTATTTCGGGGCCAAAGTGCTGATCCTGGACGAGCCGACCGCGGCCCTGGGGGTCAAACAGGCGGCCCTGGTGTTGCGGCACATCGTCCAGGCCAAGATGCGCAACCTGGGGGTGATCTTCATCACGCACAACCCCCAGCACGCCTATCCGGTCGGCGACCGCTTCATCATCCTCAAGCGCGGCCGGATGCTGGGCGCCTGGACGAAGGCCGAGCTGAGTCGGGAGGAGATGATCCGCAGCATGTCGGGCGCGGAGGAGCTGGAGGCGCTGGAGAGCGAGCTGGGACAGCTCGCGCAACGAAACGCTGCAGGGCCGAATTAATTCGGCCCCACGCCAAACATTGTAGGGCCGAATTCATTCGGCCCCACGCCAAACGTTGCAGGGCCGAATTAATTCGGCCCTACGGCTTACGGGCGGATGTGCCGAATCACAACGATGCGTCTGGTCGCGCTTCTGCTGGCGTCGGCCCTCCTGATCGGCGCGGCGCTGACGGCTTGTGCCCGGCCCGGTTCGCCGGGAGCCCGGCCGCGGCTGATCGCCGACGATTCGGTGGCCGACGATTTGCGGGCGTTGGCCCAGGAGACCTGGGCGCGCTTCCTGGTCGCCTTTGCCGGCCGCACGGACTGCTTCGGCGACGTGCGCCTGACGGCGTCGTTCGACCTGGCCGACCGGGCGGCCTACGACCCGCGGCAGGCCACGGTGACCGTGCGCGTGCCGGGGACGGCCGCGATGTTGCAGAGCGCATTGATCCACGAATGGGCGCACCACGTCGAGCACCAGTGCCCGGCCCACCGGGAGCTGCGGCCCGCGTTCCTGGCGGCTCAAGGCATATCGCCGGACACGCCGTGGCGCCTCGACAACGCCGGGGCCTCGGCGCAGGCGAACGCGGCCGGGCCCGCGTGGGCCGATACGCCGTCCGAGCAGTACGCCGAGGCCGCGATCGAGGTGGTGCTCGGCCATCGGCCGATCCCGACGACGGCGCACGTCCGGCCGGCCGCGGTGGAGGTGCTCGCCGCGTGGGCCGCGGGCCGCTGATGCCGCGCCGGGCAGCAGACGTGCCAGGCACTGCGGCGAACGTGCCAGGATAGGATGCCTGGCACGTGGGCAGTTGTCGCGGCGGACGTGCCAGGCACCTTCTGAGGTGCCTGGCACGTGAGCCGTTAACCATTTTCAAAGAGGTCGAAACTATGTCCAAGATGAAAGCGTTGGTCTTCCGCCATCCGGGCAAGCTTGAGCTGACCGAGGTGCCGATCCCGCAGGTCAAGAACCCCGACGATGTGTTGCTGAAGGTGCGGGCCGTGGGCATCTGCGGCTCGGACGTCAAGATCATGGAGGGCAAGCATCACTACAAGGAGAACACGATCCTCGGCCACGAGTTTTGCGGCGAGGTGGTCGAGGTCGGCTCCCACGTCACCCATGTCAAGATCGGCGATCGTGTGGCCGTGGACAACAACATCCGCTGCGGCTTTTGCTCCTTCTGCCGCATGGGCATGACCAGCCAGTGCGTCGAGATCAAGTTCAACGCGCTCGGCGTGATGCGCGACGGCGGCATGGCGGAGTATTGCCTGGTGCCGGAAAAACAATGCTATGTTTTGCCCGACGAGATAGACGACGTGTTGGGCACGCAGGTCGAGACGCTGGCGACCGTCGTCAACGGCATGAACACGCTGCTGATGTTGCCCTACGACTACGTGCTCGTCATCGGCTTCGGGCCGATCGGCTATCTCTTTGGCCATCTCGCCAGGAACATCGCGGCCAAGGTGGCGGTGACCGAGATAGATCCGTTCCGCATCAACATCGCGAAGGAGTGCGGCCTGACGGTCTGGAACCCGAACGAGGTGGACGTGGTCGAAAAGATCACCGAGTTCACCTATGGCCGCAAGGCCGACATCGTGATCGAAGCGACCGGCAACGCGTTGGGCCAGGCGCTCCAGTGCGTGACGCCGGGCGGCAAGGTGTTGCCCTTCGGCATGGATTCGAGCGTCCAGGTCACCGTGACGCCGAACGAGATCACCCGCTGGGCGACGAAGATCCTGGGGCTCTACCTGGGGCAGAACACCATGGTGCCCGCGATCCGCATCTTCCAGGAAAACCGGATCAACATGAAGCCGTTCTTCACGAAGGTGATCCCCCTGGAGCAGGGCGTGGAGGCGTTCCGCGATCTGGGCCTGGATCCGGTGACCCTGGCGCACGGGCCGAAAAACGCGATGAAGATCGTGATGAAGCCATAACCGCCACCCTTGCCCTCCCCCCAGGGGGGAAGGCAACGCCAAGGATACGCCATGAACCGCATGAACATCGCCGTGATCGGCACCGGACGCATGGGCAGCGTGCACGTGCGCAACCTGGTGCGCAAGATACCCGAGGCCAACCTGGTGGCGGTGTGCGACATCCGCCTGGAGGTGGCGCAGGCGCTCGCCGCTGAGCTGGGCATCCCGCGCGCGGTGCGAGATTACCGCGAGCTGTTGGATGATCCGACGATCCCCGCCGTTTTGATCGCCACCAGCACCGACACGCACTGGTTCATCGTGCGCGACGCGGCCCAGGCCGGCAAGCACATCTTCTGCGAAAAGCCGCTGGCGCTCAACCTGCCGGATATAGACGCCGCGTTGGCCGCGGTGGAGGCGGCCGGCGTGAAGCTCCAGGTCGGCTTCAACCGGCGGTTCGATCCGGCCTTCCGCCGCATACGCGATCTGGTCGCATCGGGCGCGCTGGGCCGGCCGTGCATCCTGCGCATCGCCAGCCGCGATCCCGAGCCGCCCTCGGTGGAATACGCCAGGGCGTCGGGCGGAATGTACCTGGACATGACGATCCACGACTTCGACATGGCCCGCTTCGTGGTCGGCGAGGTGGAAGAGGTCTATGCCATGGGCGGGGTGCTGGTGGCGCCCTGGCTGGCCGAGGCCGGCGACGTGGACACCGACATCGTGACGCTGCGCTTCGCCAACGGCGCGCTGGGCGTGATTGACAACAGCCGCCAGGCGGTCTACGGCTACGATCAACGGCTGGAAGTCTTCTGCTCCGAGGGCGTGGCGCAGGCCGAGAACGAAGCCGTGGACACCGTGATCGTGGGCGACCGCACCGGCATGCACGCGGCCCTGCCCCCGCGCTTTTTCATGCAGCGCTATCCCGAAACCTACGTCAACGAGGTGCGCGAGTTCATCGCCTGCGTGCAAGAGGATCGCGAGCCGCCCGTCACCGGCCGCGACGGCCGCATCTCGGTGGTCATGGGCTACGCGGCGTGGAAGTCGTATCGGGAGAACCGGCCGGTGCGGCTGAGCGAGATTTGATGTGAGAGGAATCCATGCTACTCGCCTTTCACGGCGCCACCACCATGCCCCAAGACCTGGCCACCGATGTGGCGGTCACAGCGGGGGCGGGGTTTCGGGCGTTAGAGGTGTGGGCGGCGAAGGTGGATCGGTATCTGGCCGACCACTCGCTGGCCGATCTCAACGCGCTGTTCGTGAACGCGGGCGTCGCGCCGTTGACGATTAACTCCATCGAGTTCATCGCGTTCCGGCCGGCCGAGGAGTACGCGGCGATCCGGGCGCGCTGCCGGGAGCTGAGCCGCATCGCCCAGGGCATCGGCTGCCCGACGGTAGTCGTCGTGCCCAGCCCGCTTCCGGATCGGAACTTGCCGTGGTCGGCCGTGGTGGCCGAATACGTGCGGGTGTTGCGCGACCTGGCCGACATCGCCGGCGAGCACGGCGTGCGGCTCTCGTTCGAGTTTCTCGGCTTCGGGTGGTGCAGCGTGCGCACCCCGCGCGCCGCGGCCGAGATCGTGGCGGCAACCGACCGCGCCAACGTGGGGTTGACGTTCGACGCCGCGCACTTCTACGCCGGCGGCGGGCTGCTGGAGGAGATCGGGGCGCTCGATCCGGCGCGCATCTTCGCCTTCCACCTGGACGACGTGGAAGACACGCCGAAGGAAGCGATCACCGACGCCACGCGCGTCCTGCCGGGCACAGGCGTCGTCCCGCTGGACGAGATCTGCCGTCGCCTGCAGAGCATCGGCTACGACGGGCCGTGCTCTATTGAGCTGTTCCGGCCCGAATACTGGACCTGGGATCCGCACCAACTGGCCGCCAGGGCGCGCGAGGCCGCGATACGCGTGTTGATGCCGTACTTTTCTGTCCGATAGCAGGAAATCCGATATCGGGGATCGGACATCCGGTTCCGATATCAGATATGCAATCGTGCTTTGATCAGGAGACAAGATACAATGAGCAAACAGGTGGTCGCCCGGCCTTCCCAACTGGATAGGATCTGCGCCATTTTGCGAGAACATCAGCCGATGCTGCACAAACGGTATGGTGTCCGATCCATAGGTATTTTCGGGTCGTGGGTGCGGGGCACACAGAGGAAGAAAAGCGACATTGACATTCTGGTCGAAATCGAGGACGAGACGATCACCTTATTCCAATTCGCCGAGCTGCGGGAGTACTTACAAGATCTGCTGGGTATTCGGGTTGATCTGGTTGAAAAGAACTCTTTGAAGCCACGCATCAGCCACCATGTCTTGCAGGAAGTCGTTACGATATGAAGCAGCAGCGCTCTTATCGCGACTATCTAGGCGATATTCTAGATGCCATCAAGAGAGCTGAACGCTTCAACCAGGGTGTTGAGTTCGAAGCGTTCGCTGCAGATGACGAGAAGGTCTATGCGACACTGCACGCCCTGCTGATCATCGGCGAAGCGGTCAAAAAGATTCCGGCCTCAGTGCGCAAGAGCGCCCCTGCCGTGCCGTGGCGCGCCATCGCAGGTATGCGCGATATCCTCGTCCATGATTACTTTGGCGTCAATCTGCGGCGCGTTTGGACGACGGTGCAGCACGATTTACCGCTGTTGCGCGCGGCGATCACTCAGCTCTTGGCCGATCTGAACGACACCGAGACTCGCGGATGATCTGTTGAAGCCGCACGGGGCATCCGGCCATACTCAGTAACGAATGTAGGGCGAGATTGATCTCGCCTTACACGATATCCCATCCCACAGGAGTCCAAGTCATGTCTGATCACGTCATACCGCAAGGTCTGCTCCCGACCAATCTGCCCGATCTGTTCTTCGAAGACAACGAAGTGGGGCGCATGAAGAAGGCGATCTGGGATGCCAGCGATGAGGAGATTGATGCCATCCTGGCCGAGTACGGCATCCCGTCGCCCGTCGAGTGGGGCAAGCCGGGTTCGTACATCCAGACCACCGTGCGCTGGCAGGTGGAAGAGAATCGCAAGAAGAACGACATCGTCTTCATCCCGGTCGGCTGCACCGAGCTGCACGGCCGGCACCTGCCGAGCGCATCCGACACCCTCTACGTCAGCCAGATCTGCGAAGCGGTGCGACGCTACACCGCGAAGCGCGGCGCGCCGGTCAACCTGGCGTTGCCGCCGCTGAACTACGGCGCGCACCCCTATCATCACGTCGGCATGCCCGGCACCGTGATCGTGCGCGAGCATGTGGTGCGCGAGATGATGATCGACGTGATGCTCGGCCTGTGGAACGACGGTTTCCGCAAGCAGCTCATCGTCAACAACCACGGCCAGCTCTGGGTGCTGGAATCGGCCGTGCAGGAGTTCCAGAAGCGCTATCAGTTGCCGGGCATTTTCCGCGTGGTGGACTGGCACCGCGCCGTGCGCGAGTTCTTCCGCGCCACCGACCGCGGCGGCCAGTGGGACACCAACTTCGTGCACGCCGACGAATCGGAGACCTCGCTCGGCCTGCTGCTCCACCCGGAGATGGTGGACATGAAGTACGCGGTGGACACCGAGGGCAAGGCCTATCTGCCCGACGGCCACTTCGACAAGTCGGTGGATCCCTTCGGCCGGCCCAGCCGCTGGTCGGAGGGCGAGGGGCACTTCGCCATCGAGATCGCCGCTACGCCGGAAGGCGTGGTGGGCAAGGCAACGCACGGTTCGGCCCAGAAGGCCAAGCGGCCCGTCGCGGCCATCCTCAAGTATCTGACCCTGTGGAACGATCATGTGTTGGCCGCGTTCCCGCCCGGCGTCGTGCCGCCGGTGGAGGAAGTGACGTTGCGCTCGGCCGCGGAGATGGAGCCCTTCCTGCGCGAGCCGCTCAGCCCCGGCTGGAAGCCGGTCTACGCGATTCCGCGCATCGGACAGGGGACGGAAGTGTAAGGAGAAATCATATGCAAGGCAAAATGCAAGGCGTAACCCTGGTGGCAGACTGGGCGCCGAAGCCGGGGTTCAAGCTCGGCGCGAAGGACATCGAAGGCCGCCAGACTTATCTGGGCAGCCAGGTATGGCGCAATCCCCGGATCGAGATCCGCGAGTACGACATCCCCACGCCCGGGCCGGAAGAAGTGCTGCTCGAGGTGAAGGCGTGCGGCATCTGCGGGTCGGACGTGCACATGGCCCAGGCCGACGCCGACGGCTACATCTTCTATCCGGGGCTGACCGGCTTCCCCTGCATCCTGGGACACGAGTTCTCGGGCGTGGTCGTGGAAGCGGGCAAGAACGCCATAGATAAGCGGACGAATAAGCCCTTCAAGGGCGGCGAGCCGGTGACGTCCGAAGAGATGCTCTGGTGCGCGCAGTGCCGGCCGTGCGCCGACGGCCAGCCCAACCACTGCGAGCGCCTGAACGAAGTCGGCTTCAACGTCAACGGTGCGTTCGCCAAATACATGGTCTTGCCCTCGCGCACCATCTGGAGCCTCGAGCCCCTGCGGAAGGTCTACAAGGGGGACGACATCTTCCTGGCCGGCAGCCTGGTCGAGCCGACCGCCGTGGCCTACAACGCGGTGATCGAGCGGGGCGGCGGCATCCGGCCGGGCGACCGCGCCGTGATCCTCGGCGGCGGGCCGATCGGCCTGGCGGCCTGCGCCATCCTCAAACGCGCCGGCGCATCGCAGGTCATCATCTCCGAGCCGCAGGAGGAGCGGAGAAAGCTGGCCCTTCAGATCGGCGCGGACTATGCCATCAATCCCTTGAAGGAGGACTTCGCCGACCGCGTGCTGGAGATCACCGAGGGGATGGGCGCCGACCTGTTCATGGAGGCCACCGGCCTGCCGACGGTCGTCTATCCGGGCATCGAGCGCGTCATCTGGGAGGGGCGCACGCTGAACAGCCGCGTGGTGGTGACGGCTCGCGCCGAGGCCAAGATGCCGGTGACCGGCGAGGTGTTGCAGGTGCGCCGCGCCAGCATCATCGGCGCGCAGGGCCATTCCGGCCACGGCAACTTCCCGCGCGTGATCGAATGCATGGCCACCGGCATGGACATGACGCGCATTATCACCAAGAAGGTCAAGCTGGAGGAAGTGCCCGAAAACATCATCCGGCTCCAGACCGACCGGAGCGAGTGCAAGGTCACATACGTCGCAGGGTGATCGGCCGACAGCGTGATCGAAGCGGTAGGGGCGCACGGTGTGCGCCCCTACTCTGGATCGGCTTGGAAAGCGAAAGCGGTGCAGTTGCGCCGCGACCCGAAATCTACCACCGACAAGGCCATGAAACTCAGCATCGTAGTCTCTACCCACGCGGCCCAGTTCGCCGCGGCCACCTTTAAGGGCGACTTCGCGGCCAACATCGCGCAGATCGCCGCGCTGGGCTATGATGGGGTCGAGCTGGCGATCCGCGATCCGCGACTGGTAGACGCGGACGCGCTGGCAGAAGTGATCGAATCGCACGGCCTGGCGGTGCCGGCCATCGGCACCGGCCAGGCGTGGGGCGAAGAGGGGCTTTCCTTCACCGCGGCGGACCCGGCCGTGCGCCGGGCGGCCATCGAGCGGATCAAGAGCCACATTCCGCTCGCGGCCCGTTTCAACGCGGTGGTGATCCTGGGGCTGATCCGGGGCATCACGCCGAAGGGGCAAAGCCACGAACAGTCCATGGCATATCTGGTCGAGGCGCTCCAGGAATGCGCGGCCGCGGCCGCGGCGGCCGGCGTGCGCTATGCGCTGGAGCCGCTCAACCGCTACGAGACCGACCTGATCCACACCGTGGCCGAAGGGTTGGAGCTCATCGAACGGGTGGGCGCGGCCAACTTCGGCCTCCTGCTCGACACCTTCCACATGAACATCGAAGAGCCGTCCATCGAGGCGAGCATCCGCGCCGCGGGCGAGCGCATCTTCCACTTCCACGTGGCCGACTCGAATCGCTGGCATCCGGGCGCCGGGCATCTGGACTTCCGATCCATCCTGGAGGCGTTGTTCGCCACCGGCTATCGGGGCTTCGTCTCCGGCGAATTCCTCCCGATCCCGGACGCCGCGACCGCAGCCCGCCGCGGCATCGCCCACCTCAGAAGCCTCAAGATCGGCACCCAGGAGGCTGGAGGCTAGAAGCTGGAAACTGGAAGCTGGAAGCTCGAAACTCGAATCCCCAATCCTCACTTCACGTTTTACGTTTCACGTTTTACGTTTTACGTTTTTACGTTTCACGTTTCACTCCAAAGGCCAACTCTCCCATGTACTACACCTGTTTCTCGTGCAACAAACACTATCCGATCAGTGACCGGCGGTTTCGCTGCGAGTGCGGCGGCTTCCTGACGATCCCGACCGCCGATTTCTTCGCCAGGGCCGCGCTGGCCGAGCGCGACTTTTCGATCTGGCGCTATCGGGAGGCGTTCGGGTTGCCCGCGGAGGCCGAGCCCGTGTCTCTGGGCGAGGGCCGCACGCCGCTCGTGCGCCGACGGATCGGCGGGGAGGAAGTGGCGTTCAAGCTCGACTTCCTGCAACCCTCCGGCTCCTTCAAGGATCGCGGCGCGAGCGTGTTGATGACCCTGGTCAAATATCTGGGAGTATCCGCGGTCGTAGAGGATTCATCGGGCAACGCGGGCGCGGCGATGGCCGCGTATGCGGCCGCGGCCGGCGTGCGCTGCACCATCTTTGCCCCCGATTACACGCCCGACGGCAAGCTGGTCCAGATCCGCCTCTACGGCGCGCAGGTCGTGAAGGTGCCGGGCACGCGACAAGACACGAACGACGCGGCGATCCGGGCGGCCGAGGCCGCGTTCTACGCCAGCCACCTGTGGAACCCATTCTTTGCCCAGGGGCTGGCAACCACGGCCTACGAGCTGTGGGAGCAGATGCACGGAGACGTGCCGCCCGCAGTGATCGCGCCGGCGGGCAGCGGCGGCTATCTGGAAGGGCTGTTCATCGGCTTTCGCGCGCTCGTGCGGGCGGGATATGCCCGAAGGATGCCCCGGCTGATCGGCGTGCAGGCCGATCATTGCGCGCCGTTGCACCTGGCGTGGACGGCCGGCCTGCAGGACTACGCGCCGATCGAGCCTCGGCCGACCATCGCCGAGGGGATCGCGGTCCAGCGGCCGCCGCGCGCGGCGGCCGTCCTCGCGGCGATTCGCGAGACCGGCGGCTGCACGGTGGGCGTCAGCGAGGAAGAGATCCTGGATGCCACGCGCGCCCTCTTTGCCTGGGGCCTCTTCGCCGAGCCGACCTCGGCCGCGACCCTGGCCGGCTGGCGCAAGCTCCCCGCGGCCGAACGGGACGGCGCCGTCCTCATCCTCACCGGCAGCGGCCTCAAGCAAACGAAGCGGCTGAGCGAATTGTTGACGTGATAGATCGCGCTTTACCCTAAAGATATCGGGCTGACGTGAAACGTGAAACGTAAAACGTGAAACGTAAATTCGGCGAAACCCACAATTGTCTTGACGCTTCACGCTTCACGTTTTACGTTTTTATGTTTCACGCTTCACGCTTTACGCATCACGTCCCCACCGCCACGAACGGGATCAACATCTCCTGCGGCGTCAGGCCGCCGTGATGGCCGTAGTACTTCTGCTCGAAGCGGCCCTTCTCGTGCCAGAAGACCGCTTCGTACCGGTAGGGGAGGATCATCAGATTGCCGGCGCGGCGGAGCAGATCATCGGCCGCGGCCGGCCGGCCAAACAGGCCATCCCGGATCAACTTTTCGGTGCGCACCACCTCGGCCTTGCCCATCAAGCCGCGGGCCAACAGATCGTGCACCTCGTCCAGGTACTCATCGCGCACGTACAGGAACAGATCGCGCGGCGATCCGCCGAAGAGGAGCGGCCGGCCGCGGCCGTCGCTCTTGAGATAGCGCGCGAAGCCGGGGAAGCGCAGGTTGAGGTAGATGGTCGTTTCGGGATCGGTCTCGGCCAGGCCGTGATCTGCGGTGAAGAGGATCAACGTGCGCGGCCATCGCCGCCGGCATTCGTCCAGAAAGCGCGCCATGAGCATCAACAGACAATCGGCTTCGGCGGCCAACTGGCGGGACTCCGGGCCGTAAGTATGGCCCTGGCCATCTATCTCGCCGAAATACAGGCTGTAATAGCTACGCGATTTCTCCCGCTCGAACGCCAGGGTCAGGTTGGTCAACGCCTCGGGCCAGGTGCGATAGGGGAGCGGCGTTGCGCCGTCGGTCACGACGTTCGAATAAGGCGAACGGGCATACTCGCGGTGGCCGAAGACGTAGGATTTCACGCCCACGCGCGCCAGATCGTGATAGAGCGTGCGCTGCGGAAAGATGCTCTGGGGCGTCACGCCGGCTTTGGTCAGGGTGTCGCGGTCGGTATCGCCGGCGTGCGAGAAGAGCAACGGCGCGATGACGGCATCCACCTTCGGCTCATAATAAAACCACTCCACGACGCCGGTGGCCGCGGCATCCAGGCCGGTGTGGGCGCTGGTGACATGCACGACCGTGGTCGAAGGGAAGAGCGAAGTGAGCTGCGAAACGACCCCGTCGCGGGCGGCCTCCTTGAGGAAGGGGCCCTCGGCGTAGCGCCGATAGGTGCGCCAGCCGAACGCATCGATCAGAAAGAAGACGACGCGATCGTAGGTCGAGGCCGACGGCAACGTATCGGCCGGGAGAGGGTTGGCCGCCGGAAGGCCGAACAATCGGCGGATCGTGTCGGCGATGCCGGCGAAGCAATAGGAGCCGTAGGCCGGCCGGACCCAATTGGGGCCATAACGCGACGCCGCGACGGTGGTGAGCGAACGTTCGTTGATCATGAACCTCTGCTCCGCAAAAGATGGACGGCAATTCCCGCGCATTCAGCGGGCCGACGCCGCCTCCGTGTACATGAACAGTGGGAAATAGTATCGCCAGGGCAACCCGGCCGCGCAAAAACGCACCGCATCAACCCAGAAATCGGTGCGCAGCGCGTCGGCGTCGTTGGCCGCCGTGAACACCAGGGAGACCGTCCCAATCGCAGCCAGCGGCATCAGGTCGCCGCTTTGCAGGCGATAGTAGTAACGGTCCCACACCAGGCCGCTGCTCGCGGTGTCGGCCGAGTTGCCGGTGCGCAACAACGAGGCGATCGGCTTGCCGTCGAGGGTGCGGAACTCGACCGTCAGCCAGTCGTCGAACGGCATCTGGGGCGAGCTGCCCATCCCCCCGTCATCATTCTCGATCCGAAACGCGAACCACACGACGCCGGCCAGGGCCGCCGGATCGAAGACGGGCCGCGAGCCCCAGGTCAGAGTAAGCGTGCGGGTCAACACGCCGGCCGCGGCGGGGCCGCCGACGAAATGCGCGGCCCGGGTGCCGGAATAAGCGCGCGTGGCGTCCACCGTCCATGCGCCGGTCATCTGCCATTCGCCCGGGCCGGCCTCGAAATCCCCGTCCGCAATCAGATCGCGACAGCCGGCCGGCCACGCGTCCAACGGCGGATGGGGCGTCGGCGTGGGGTCGGGCGGCGACGGCACCACGGCCGCCAGCGCCTTGCGGCCGTTGATGCGGCCGTGGCCGAAGTAAGGATCCCAGCCGGCGGCGCCCAGATCATCGGCGTTTTCCTCGATGATCCGGCGCACCTGGGCGTTGGTCAGTTGCGGATTGAGCGAAAAGATGAGCGCGGCCAACCCGGCCACATGGGGCGAGGCCATACTGGTGCCCGAAAGCCACCCGTAGTTATTGCTCCGCAACGTAGAAAAAACGAAAGTACCCGGCGCGGCCACATCCACGAAATCGCCCCAATTCGAGAAGCCGGCGCGTTGATCCCATCCGTCGGTGGCGGACACGGCGATCGCGTTGGGATGCGCGGCCGGATAGTGATAGATGTTACTGCCCTGGTTGCCGGCCGCGGCCACGACGATCGCGCCGTGCGCCCAGGCATAATCCACGGCCGCCTCTTCCCCACGACTATAAGAAGTAGCGCCCAGGCTCATGTTGATCACGCGCGCGCCGTTGTCGGTCGCATAGACGATCCCCAGGATCAGGTCTTCGTAGGTGCCGATGACGTTCGGCGGCGGCGGGAAGACCTTCACCGGCATGATCGTGGCGCCGCCGGCCATCCCGGCCACGCCGATGCCGTTGTTGATGCGCGCGGCCGCGATGCCGGCCACATGGGTGCCATGACCGTAGTCATCGGCCACCTGGTTGCTGTTCTGCGCGAAGTTCCAGCCGTGAACGTCGTCCACGTAGCCGTTGCCGTCATCGTCGAGGCCGTTGTCGGGGATCTCGAGCGGATTGGTCCAGATGCCCGTGGCCAGGTCCTCGTGGTTCAAATCCACGCCGGTATCAATGATGGCGATCACCACTTCGGGCCGGCCCGTCGTGCGCTCCCAGGCCGCGGGCATCTCCAGGCGGGTACCCAAGTAAAGAGATTGATAAGACGCGTAGCGCGGATCGTTGGGAATCAGGTCGAGCGCGAGGGTGTAGTTCGGCTCGGCCCACTCCACATCGGCCCGCGCGGCCAACGCGGCGGCCGTGGCGGCCAGTTGCGCGTCGGCCCGGAGCGCCGTGGGGCCGTTCGGGCCGTCGGCCGCCTCGAACACCGCCATGCCGAGCTGCGGGATCGTCCGCCGCACCCGCAAGCCGAACTCCGCGCCGAGCTGGCGGGCCCGGCCGGGCGAAAAATCGGCCAGCTTCACGAGCAGTTGGCCCGGCACGTGCGGCGCCGTCCAATCGGGCGTCGGCCGCGCCGAAACGGCCGCCTGGGTAGCCGGGACCTCCCCGGCCACGCCCAGGCGGCCGGCAACAAGGACGAGCACAAACACCGCCAACCACAAGCCAGATCGTCGTAACCCGGGCATGGCCACTCCAAATCCTCGCCTGATCACCCGCCGCGCCGGCCGCTCCCGCTGATCGAATGGCTGAGCGCGATCTGCAAGTCGTCTCCGCGCTTCACCAGGTACGCGGGGAGGCCGCTCGCCTGCAGATCGGCAACCGTGCCGGCCCAATCGGGGGCCGGGCCGAAGGTCTTGGCCGCCAGGAAGACGCCGATCCCCTGCACCCCGCGGGCGCGCAGGCTGCGCAAGGCCGTGATCCATTTCGTATCGGTCGAAGGGGTGATGACGATCAACGTGGTATGTCGCGCCAGATGCGCGCCGTCGCCGGTCAACACCTGCGCCAGCGGCACCGTGCCTTCCGCCTGGAGCACGGCCAACACCTCCAGCAGCCGCGTGAGCTGGCGTTCCCCGCGGTCGGGCTGGATGAACTCGCGGTGTCGCGAATAGCTGAGGAACCCCACCGCGCGATCCATCTCCAGGAAATGCCGCGCCAGCGAAGCGGCGATCGTGACCCCGTATTCGACCGTGCTCGGCGGCAGCTCGATGCGCGCCTCGCCCCGCCGCGAGGCCCACGCCAGCGGGCCGGGCGCCGGCGGCGTCCAGGGCGATTCCGCCTGCACGCTCCGCTCCATATCGAGAAAGATCCACAGGTCGGCCTGAGGGTCGAGTTCGAACTCCTTAGAGATCAGCCGGCCGGTGCGCGCGGTCGAAGGCCAGTGGATGCGATTAAAGCTGTCGCCCGGCGCGTAGTCGCGCACGCCCGAAACGCTGGCCGTGATGTACGGCGTGCGGCGATACATCGCCTCGCCGCCGGGCAGATAGCCGGTCGGCGGCATAAAGCCCGGCACCGGAATCGTCGCCGGCGCCACCACCAGCGACGCGGTCTCGACCACCGGCCGCGTGAAGCGAAAGATGCCCAGGGGATCGCCGCTGGTGAGGATGACGGGGCCCAACGTGAAGCGGCCGCGCTGCTGACACAGGGTGCGCACCTGCCAGCGCGACGACGCGCGACTGCCCAGCGAATTCACCACCCGGCTCACCTGGTGGCCGGGCAGATCGGAACTGTCGTCCACCTCGACCCACAGCTTGGGCCAGCGCGACAGGTTGGTGAGCTCGAGCGACTCCTCGAAATAGCGGCCCACCTGCGAGCGCTGGATGCGCGAGCCGCGGCGCAAGCTGAGCCCGCGCAGGTTCGCCCAGGCCCACCACAGCGCCACCAGGATGACGCCGGTGATGAAATAGACCAGGTTATAGGCCCATTCCCGGCCCGTGTTCAGTGCGAACAACAGGGCCAAAGCCCAGACGATCAAGATGCCCCAGGCGCGACGCACGTTTCCTCATCCTCTTCAGCGCGCGATCTTGGCGCGCATGCCCGGCACCGGCACCGAAGCCGCGATCTGCTCGACGACCGCCCTGGCCTCGACGTTCTTCAGCCGCGCCGAAGGGCTGATGATCAGGCGATGGGCAAACGTGGCCACCAGCAGCGCCTTAACGTCGTCCGGGATGACGTACGACCGGCCCTCCAGCGCGGCACGGGCGCGCGCGGCTTTGAAGAGCGCCAGGCTGCCGCGCGGACTGACGCCCAAGTACACATCGGGATGGCGACGGCTGGCGATGGCCAGATCCACGATGTATTCCTTGATCAGATCGTCCACATATACCTGCTTCACGGCCGCCTGCGCCGCCATCAGCTCGTCCGCCGTCACCACCTGGCCGATGTCTTCCAGCGGATGGTGCTCGCGCTGCAGCTCCAGGATGCGCATCTCGTCCGCGGCCGAAGGATAGCCCAGGCTCACGCGCATCATGAACCGGTCTATCTGGGCTTCGGGCAACGGGAAGGTGCCCTCGTATTCGATGGGGTTTTGCGTGGCCAACACCAGGAAGGGGCGCTCCATGGGATACGTCACGCCGTCCACGGTAATCTGGCGTTCTTCCATCGCCTCCAGGAGCGCCGATTGGGTCTTCGGGGTGGCGCGGTTGACCTCGTCGGCGAGCACGATCTGCGCCATCACCGGCCCGGGACGAAACTCGAACTCCCGCGTCTTCTGGTTGAACATGGACACGCCCGTCACATCGCTCGGCAACATATCGGGGGTGAACTGGATGCGCCGAAAAGAACAGCCGATGGACTTGGCGATCGAGCGCGCCAGCATGGTCTTGCCGACCCCCGGCACGTCCTCGATGAGCAGGTGGCCCTCGCAGAGCAGCGCGATCAGCGTCATCTGCACCTCGCGGCGCTTGCCGACGATGACGCGCTCGACGTTTTCGATCACGCGCTCGGCCAGGGACCTGACGAGTTCAAGCTGCTTATCATCCATTGCATGCGACTCCTGGGCAAGACACGGCTTGCCGCTTCTTTTGATCTTTCCTATTATACTCCACCGTGCCCGATTTGCAGTAGCCGCATGTCCAGTTGTATGCTTGGAGGTAGGGGCTACCCGATGCTACAATATCGAAAAGCGGAGTGCGGCGCCCTGTCGGCGCCGGGATAAACGACCATGGCCGAACGCATCCTCGTCATCGAAGATGATACCCAGATCGCAGACCTGTTGCGCCGGGGCCTGATCTACGAAGGCTACGCCGTAGAGGTGGCGGCCGACGGCGAAAGCGGCCTGAACGCGGCCCGCGACCGGCCGCCCGACATCGTCTTGCTCGACCTGATGTTGCCGGGGATAGACGGCCTGACGGTGTGCCGGCGGCTCCGCGCGGCCAGCGACGTGCCGATCCTGATCCTGACGGCCAAAGAGGCCGTGCCCGATCGCGTGGCCGGGCTCGACGCGGGCGCGGACGATTACCTGGTGAAGCCGTTCAGCTTCGACGAGCTGCTGGCGCGCATCCGCGCCCTGCTCCGCCGTCGCCAGCGCGCGGGGGCGAACGACGAGCTGCACTTTGCCGATCTGGTCGTCAACCTGGGCAGTCGGGAGGTGCGCCGCGGCAATCGGCGCATCGAACTGACCGCCCGCGAGTTCGAGCTGTTGGTCCTGTTCATGCAAAATCCGCGCCAGGTGCTCACGCGCGACGTCATCTACGACCGCATCTGGGGCTACGATTTCGGCGGCGAATCGAACATCATCGAGGTGTACATCCGCTATCTGCGCTCCAAGCTGGAAGAGGGCGGCGAGCCGCGGCTGATCCAGACCGTGCGCGGGGTCGGCTACGCCCTGCGGGAAGAATGACGCCATGTCCATCCGTTTGAAGCTCACCCTCTGGTACACCGGCCTGCTGGCGTTCACCCTGCTGGGCTTCAGCGCGCTGCTCTATTCCTCCATCGCCAGCGTGCTGATGTCGGCGATGGACGACCGCCTGGCCGGCCAGGCGCAAGATGTCATCGGCCTGATCCAGAACGAGAACGATCCGGTGGCGGTGCTCCTTTCGGGCCGCGTGCGGCTGCCCTCGATCGACGTGTTCGCGTCGCAATACTACATCCAGATCGTCCAGGCCGACGGCCGGCCCGTGCAGCTTTCCGAGAACCTGCGCAACCAGCAGTTGCCCATTCCGGCCGAGACGGTCCAGGATATCAGCGCGGGCCGGGCGCGCGCCTATTCGATTCAAACCGGCAGCGGCCCGCGACTGCGCGTCGTCAGCGTGCCGCTGATCGTGGCGCGGCGGCCGATCGGTGCGGTGCAGGTGGCGCAAACTCTCACCACCATCGAAGATGCCCTGCGGGTAATCCGGATCGTGCTGGTCATCGGGGATGCGCTCGCGCTGGTGTTGGCCGCGGCGGGCGGCGCGCTGCTGGCGCGCGCGGTCCTCCAGCCGATCAAGACGATCACCGAAACGGCCGAACGCATCACCCAGGCCGAGGATTTGAGCCAGCGCATCCCCAGCGCCGACCCGAACGACGAGCTGGGCCGACTGGTGCGCACGATCAACGGCATGTTGGCCCGGCTGGAGACGCTGTTCCAGGCCCAACAGCGCCTGGTGGCCGATGTGAGCCACGACCTGCGGACGCCGCTCACGACCATCCAGGGGAACGTGGACCTGTTGCGCCGCGGCGCAGCCGACGACCCGGCGCTGCGCAACGAGGCGTTGCGCGCCATCGCCGATGAGACCGCCCGCATGCGCCGCATGGTCAGCGACTTGCTGCTGTTGGCCCAGGCCGACGCCGGCCTCAAGCTCCAGCGCCAACCCGTCGAGCTGGACACCCTCCTCCTCGAAGTCTATCGCCAGGCGCAGGTCATGGCCGGCGATCGCCTGACCGTGCACCTGGGCGCGGAGGATCAGGCCCTGGTGTTGGGCGATAGCGACCGCCTGCGCCAGCTCCTGCTCAACCTGGTGGACAACGCCTTGAAATACACGCCGGCCGGCGGCGAGGTCACCCTCACCCTGCGTCGTCGCGACGGCTGGGTGCAGGTCATCGTGGAAGACACGGGAATCGGCATCAGCCCCGAGGACCTGCCGCACATCTTCGAACGTCACTATCGGGCCGACCGCAGCCGCGGCCGTTCGGGCGGCCACGGGTTGGGGTTGGCGATCGCCCAATGGATCGCGCAGGCGCACGACGGCCGCATCGAGGTGACCAGCGAGCTGGGGAAGGGGAGCCGTTTCACGGTCTGGTTGCCCGAAGCCGGCGCGGCCCGGCCGGCCGAATGAATCGGAGCGCCAGAGTCATGCATCAGGAACCGACAGCCATGAACACCTCGAATGCCATCCCGCCAATGGACGATGACCGCCAGCGCGGAGCCGAGCTGGCCCGCCAGGTCGGACGCCTGCTGGTTCGCCGCGGGCTCACCCTGGCCCTGGCCGAATCGTGCACCGGCGGCCTGATCGGCGATCTGATCACCGATGTGCCGGGCAGCTCGGATTATTTTCTGGGCAGCGCGGTTTGTTATGCCTACAGCGCGAAGGAGAACATCCTGGGCGTGCGCCACGAGACGCTCGCGGCGCACGGCGCGGTGAGCGCGGAGACCGCGGCCGAGATGGCCCAGGGCGCCCGCCGCCTCTTCGCCGCGGATCTGGCCGTTGCGGTCACCGGCATCGCCGGGCCGGGCGGCGGAACGCCCACCAAGCCCGTCGGCCTGGTACACCTGCACCTCTCGGCGGCCGATGCGGAGATCGGCGAACGGCATGTCTGGAGCGCGGACCGCCGCGGCAACAAATGGCTCTCGGCCATAGCCGCGCTGGAGCTGGTCATGCGATATCTGGAGGGAAGAGGGGAATGACCCTTTAATCGCTTGCAACCTACCGGACGAGGATCTATGGCCAATTCATGCAATGCGGCCAACAAACGTCGTCGTATATCTGCCGGAGGCCGGCGACCGGATCAGGGGAGCTTTTGCAATTTGGCGAAACTGGCCAGAAGCACCTTGGTGCCCTTGCCGGAAAAAGCAACCGTCACCTCCACGTCGTCGGCGGTCGGCTCCACCTTGAGGACGATCCCTTCGCCGAACAGGCCATGGCTCACCCGTTCGCCGGGCTGGAATTGAAGCACGCCGCCGGTCGGCTCCGGCGCGGCCGACCGGCCCGGTGCCGCGGTCGCGGGGCCGGCCGATGCCCGACCCGCCGCGGAGAGACCGCCGTTGCCGGCCATTAGCCGGTCAGTCGGAGGCGAAGCCGGCCGGCGACCAACGCCTTCGGCCAGGGCCGGCCGGCGACTCAGGATGGCCGCGCTCCTGGCGCCATCGTCAACCTCTTCCGGCGTTGGCCGGCCGCCGTCCCGACGGCCGCCGTTGGCCGCAGCGCCCTTGACGACCTGGGCGATATCGCGCAGAAAGCGCGACGGCTCGTTGATCTCGCTGCGGCCCCAGATCGTCCGGCGAAACGCGCGCACCAGATAGAGCCGGTCCTTCGCGCGGGTGACGCCCACATACATCAGCCGGCGCTCTTCCTCCATCTGATCGGGGTCGTCCATGCTCCGGCTATGCGGCAGGAGGTTTTCCTCCAGGCCGACGATGAACACCACCGGAAACTCCAGGCCCTTGGCCGCATGTAAGGTGAGAAGCGTGGCCCGATCCTTCTCGTCCGTCAGCTCGTCCTGATCCGAGACCAACGCGACCTCTTCCAGGAAGGCGGTCAGACGCACTTCGGGCGGGAAGTCGTTGTAGTGGGAAGCGACGTTGACCAGCTCCTGGAGGTTCTGCCAGCGCTCTTCCCCCTCTTCCGTGCCGTCGCGCAGCCAGGTCGCATAGCCCGATTGCTCGACGATCCGACTCAACAGGTCGGCCACGGTCAGGTCGTTCTTGATCGCATGCCAGCCCGCCAGCATCCGATAGAACGCCGTAAGCGAACGTTGCGCGCCGGCGCCAAAGGGGTGTTGCGGCGGCTTCTCGCCCGGCTGAATCGTCCCGGCCGGCAGGAACGGACTGGCCGGGTCGCCGGCCGCCAGCGCCAGCCCGGCCGCCATCGGCACGCCGAGCCCGGCGCTCCACGAGGCGAGCGCGCCGATCGTCTTCTCGCCGATGTTGCGCGGGGGCACGTTGATGATGCGCATCAGACTCAGGTTATCGGCCGGGTTGTGCACCAGGCGCAGATAGGCGAGCGCGTCCTTGATCTCCCGGCGCTGATAGAAGCGCGTGCCGCCCACCAGCCGATAGGGGATGCCGCGCGCCACGAACGCGTCTTCCAGCGCGCGCGATTGCGCGTTGGTGCGATACATGACCGCGCAGTCGCCGAGCTTCGCCTCTCCGCGCGCCACCAGCTTCTGGATCGTGTTCACGACGAAGACGGCTTCGTCGGCCTCATCGTACGCTTCGTGGATCACGATCTCCAGGCCGGGGCCCCGGTTCGTGCGCAGCGTCTTGGGCGTGCGATGGACGTTGCGCGAGATGACGGCATTGGCGACGTCGAGGATCCGTTGGGTCGAGCGGTAGTTCTGTTCGAGCAGGATGACCTTCGCGGCCGGAAAATCCTCGCGAAAGCGCCGGACGTTGCGATAGTCGGCCCCGCGGAAGGCATAAATGGATTGATCCTCGTCGCCCACGACGAACAGGTTCTGAGCCTTGCCTGCCAGCAGCCGGATCAGCTCGTATTGGGCGGTATTGGTATCCTGAAATTCGTCTACCAGCACATATTCGTACCGTTGCCGGTAGCGTTCCAGCACTTCCGGCGCCTCTTTGAAGAGATAGACCGTTCGACAGAGCAGATCGTCGAAGTCCAACGCGCGGTTGACGGCCATGATCTCTTCGTAGCGGGTATAGACGCGCCGCGCCACTTCGGCCCAATAGGTGTTCGCCTCGAAGTCGGCCGGCTTGACCAGCTCGTTCTTGGCCCTGGAGATAGCCGCGCGCATCGCCTCGGGGCGATAGAGCTTGTCGTCCAGGTTGAGGTCGCGCAACGCCTGCTTGACCGCGGTCAACTGTTCGCCGTCGTCGAAGATGACGTAATTCTCGCTCAGCCGCGCGGCCGCGGCCTCCTGGCGCAGGATGCGCGCGCAGATCGCGTGGAAAGTCCCGATGGTCAGGCCCCGCCAGCCGGTGCTGGTGGGCACGGCTTCGCCGAGGAGGCGGTTGATGCGGTCGCGCATCTCCTGGGCGGCCTTGTTGGTGAACGTCACGGCCATCACCGCGCGTGGATGGACGCCGACGGCCCGCAACAGATAGGCGACGCGGTGCGCCAGCACGCGCGTCTTCCCCGAGCCCGGCCCGGCCAACACCAACACCGGGCCCTTCACGGTCGTCACGGCCTCGCGTTGCGCCGGATTCAGGCCGGCGAGAATATCCTCTTGCAA
>DAOTZV010000084.1:0-8145 GCA_034434235.1 Anaerolineae bacterium | reverse complement strand
GCCCCGATCTCCAGCGTCAGCTTCACGCCGGCCGATTCGGCCACCGGCGCGAACTGCGCGGCGGCCGCCCGGGCCACGGCCGCCAGGTCCACCGGCTCGCGCTGGAGGCGTAACTGGCCCGCGTCGGCCAGGGCCAGGTCGTGCAGGTCCTCCACCAGGCGGGTCAACAGCCGCGTCTCGTCGTACAGGCCCGCTACCTGCGCCATCTCCAGCGGATAGACGCCGTCCAGGATCGCCTGCAGGTCCCCCTGGATGACGGTGAGGGGGGTGCGCAGCTCGTGGGAGATGTCGGCGAGCATGTTCTTACGCGCGGCCTCGGTCGCGGCCAGGCTGGCGCTCATCTCGTTGAAGGCGCGGCTCAGCGCGGCGATCTCGTCGTTCCCCTCCACCCGCACCTGCTGCGACAGGTCGCCGCCGGCGATGGCCTGGGCCGCGCGCGTCAGCCGCGCCAGCGGCGCGGTCAACAGCCGGCTCACCAGCACGCCCAGGGCCAGCGCGAGGAGCGCGGCCAGGGCCCCGGCCCAGATCAGCGACGTTTGCACCTGGCGCAGGAAGGCTTCCCCCTGCGCGTCGAGCGCCAGTTCGGCCGGCCGCAGGTTGATCAGCGTGCCGATGGGCCGGCCGTCCAGCGTCAGGGGCAGGCCCTGGGCCAACGCGGCCGGCGGCAACACCTCGCCGACCAGCTCGCCCGAGCGGCTGGCGACCACGCGGCCCGACGTGTCGGCCACGGCCAGGTTCGGCCCGGCATTGCCGGTTCCGGCCCGGCCGCGGCCCCGGCCGGCGCCCGTGCCCGGGCCCAATTGCGCCAGCAGATCGGCCACGCCGTCCCAACTGCCATGCGCCGCGTAGTAGGCCGTCAACGCGTCGACCCAGGCGGCCTGGCCGGTCGCGCCGCTGGCGAACACATAGCGGCGGAACTGTTCGCCGGTGGCACGCGCCGAGATCGCGGCGACCAGGCCGATGGCCGCCAGCGCGATGGCCAGGAACGCCAGGCTCAGCTTGACCCACAGGCGGTCGCGAAACACCCTGTACGGGTTCACGGTCCGGCCTCCAGCTTGTAGCCCACGCCGAACACCGTCTGGATATAGCGCGGATGGCGCGGGTCGTCGCCCAGCTTGGCGCGCAGGTTCTTGATGTGCGCGTCAATGGTGCGCTCGTAGCCCTCGTAGGCTTCCCCCTGCACCCGGTCGAGCAGTTCCAGCCGGGTGAAGACGCGGCCGGGGTTGCGCAGCAGCACGGCCAGCAGCTCGAACTCGGTGGGGGTCAGGTCGAGCGGCCGGCCGTCGAGGGTCGCCTGATGGCCGTTCACGTCCAGCTCCAGGCCGCCGGCGCGCAGGATCTCCGCGGCGGGGGCCGCACCTGACGTGCGGCGCAACACTGCGCGCACGCGCGCCACCAGCTCGCGCGGGTTGAACGGCTTGATCACGTAGTCGTCCGCGCCCAGCTCCAGGCCGACGATCTTGTCGGTGTCCTCGACGCGTGCGGTCAGCATGATGATGGGGGTATCGCGCTCGCGACGCAGGATGCGGGCCACCTCCAGGCCGTCCATGACCGGCAAGCCCAGGTCGAGCACCACCAGATCGGGCTTCTCGCGGCGGGCCTGGATCAGCGCGGTCTGGCCGTCGTTGGCCTCCACCACGGCAAAGCCGGCCTGCTCCAGGTACGAGCGCACCAGCCGGACGATCCTCGCTTCGTCGTCTACTACCAGGATTTTGGGGCTCATCAGCTCACCTCTGGACCGTAATTGCTGTACTCTCGCCGTACTCCGTGCCCGGCTCGAGCAATCTCAGTTGTATCGGCAGCGCGGATCGCGTTTCGTCGGGCGGAGAACTCAGAAGCGTAGCGATCAGATCGTCGATCCGGCGCAACAAGAGATCGGCCTGCCGGTGGCGCAAGAACTCGGCGATCCAGGTTTCGATCTCATGCCTGATCTCCGGGCTCAAGGCAAGGGGGTTGATCACGGGCAGGTTGTCCAACTCACGCGGCTCGACCTTCAACGTGTTGCCGCCGTACGTCCGGCTGACCGAATGCAAGCGCGAGAGGGAGAAGTTGCTGTTCAACAGTGCCCACAGGACTTCGACCGCCCCGGCGCGCACGACGTGCTGGTTGGGATAGATCAACGAAAACATGTTCAGCGGCCGGACACCGGCCCGATTCAAGATGAAACGCGGGTTGCCGCGAGTGAGAATGGTGAAGAAGATGGGCGGCACGGCGCGTTGCTCCATCATGTACCACTTGCGCCGTGTCTGTACCAGGCTGCGCCGATGATATCCGGCCGCTTCGCCGCTCGCAAGATAGGCGAGAAGCGGGGCGTGGCGGCTCACCTCTTCACCGTTCAGGTACAACAACCAGACACGCTTGCCCTCGGCCGCTAACGCCTGCCAATCGGCTTCATCCAGCACGATGTCGCGCACTTCCCGGTTGCGCTGCAACGTGCGAACCACAAATGGTTCCAGGGACTGCGCACGCACCTGCTCGGTAGACAGAGCAAAAAAGTCGTTAGCGCCGGTAGCAATGCCGCGCACCACTTTCGCCAGCACCTTGAGGGGCACCACCAAACCGTTTGTTTGCCACTCGGGAGAAGCGGCCTCTGGCATCGCCACAGCAAGCCATTTCGGCGTATCGAGCAGGTTGTCCTGAGGTTGGACGGTCAACGAACCGAACGGCAACTGGCAGTCCGTGTCGGCAGCGAGCGAGGCGAGCAGTTCGTCGGTTGCGGGCAACGCATCGAGCGTCAAATGACGAACCATATTCTCCCGTTGATAGCCCTTGCGGAATAACAAGATCGCCGCTCCCACATCGACTTTTCGAAAGGCGTTCATGCGCGGAGAAAAGTGAATAATGGCCGATATAGTGGTTTGTTGAGCCAGCACGCGCTTGGCGGCCAGGCCATAGCGCGCATCCAGCACCTCCATCGGCGCGATGACGGCGGCTCGCGCGTCTTCGTGCATTTCTGCAATCAGCTTGAGCAGGAAAAAGAACGCCAACGTACCCTGGCGTGAGGCATCCACCCGCAGATTTGATTTGAGGAATGCCTGGAGCGCATCCTTCAAGGCCGGGGAAATGTGGTGATGGCGGGTATAAGGGGGATTGCAGATGATTGCATCGGCTGCGCAAGGCAGGGATTCCTCAAGGTAATTGAGTGCCATCAGCTCCGGCAAGCCGGCCCGTTGACCTGCATTTCGCGTCAGGAAAGCGGCCTGGGTCAGGTTCAGCATCAGAGGGCTGATATCGAACCCGCACAGTCGGGGGACACTGCTGCGTCCGGCCGACAGTTGAGCAGCTTTGATGAGAAAATTGCCTGCTCCACATCCCACATCGCATAGGAGACGCGGCTGCGCTTGCAGCAGCCACGCGACCATCCATTCAGCAACTGGCTCTTCTGTCCAGAACTGCCCGATCTGACGGCGTTGCGGCTGCGGAATGAGAGTGTTATGGAATGCGCCCCACGGGTTGAAGGCCATCGGCGCGGCGCGCAGGATGCCCTGACAAACCTGATCGACCAGCGCCGAAGGGACATCGGCGTTCAAGCCATCAAGGGGCGTAGCGAAAGCATACTCACCCAGGCCGGGCACCCCTCTACGCAATATGACATTCAGCAGCGCCTGACGGAGTAGCAGCCGTTGAGCGGCAACATCCGTGATGTCCCACCCGTGCAGCGCGGCCCAGGACTGTAGACTCGGGTCTATCGGCTGTGGCAGAGGCAGCCGCTGAGTAACAACGACGTCAATCCGTTGGACTAAATCCTTGAACATCAAGAGCCCCATTCCTCAAAGCGCTGCGGAGCTACGCGAACGTATTCTAGCCGAAGTCGGCAGTTGGGGCAACCGCGTAAATGCCTGGGGTTTGCCAAATGGAAGCCGCTGACAAGTCTACCGCTCATTTTCAGGATTTCGCAGTAAAAGCTTCCAGCCGGTCTGCGACCGGCGTCGTCGACGTGCAAGCGTCGTCTTGGACGATCAGACGGGGGTCGCAGACCCCCTGCGAGCAAGAAGTACGTAACTCCCGTCATTTCCTGCTCCCCCGACAAAACAGGCCCGGCGTTTCCGCCGGGCCTGTTCACCGATCCAACGAGCGGTTTAGCGGTTAGCGCCGCGGCCGCCCCGGAAGCCGACGCCCGGCCGGGCCTGTCCCTGCCCGAAGGCGGGACCCACGTTGGTCCGCTCGACCATGACCTTGATCTGAGCCTGCATGCGCTCGACCATCAGGTCCATCTGGGCCTGGGTCAGCTTGCCGTCGGCGACCAGCTTCGCCAGGTCGGCCTTCTTGGCATCCAGAATGGTCTGGATCAACGTCTCCTCGCTGATGCCCTTGCCCGCCGCGATCTGCGCCAGGGACTTGCCCGCCAGCCGTTCCGCTTGAATCTGCTCGGCGGTCATGCCCAGCAGCGCCTCGACCGCCTCCGACTCGCCGGCCCACTCGGGTGCCCCGCGGCGCGCTATGACGCCTGCGCCAGCACCAAGGCCGTAGCCCGTGGCCGGGGCGGTCAGGCCGGTGCCCGGGGTGTGGATGCCGTTGCCCGGGCCGAAGCCCTGGGCAGTGGTGGCGACCGGGCCGGCCGCCAGCGCCGTGCCCGCCAACAGCGCCGCAAAAGCGGCGACCAGGGTCGCGATGACAAACAGTTTCTTCATGGTGTTACCCTCCGTTGTGTTGTTTTGAGATATCGCCGGCAGGTTTCCTGCCTGCTTGACCTTACTTTACCCGATAGTTGTGAAGAACTCTTGAACCGCTGATGCGCATGCGATGAAGATCGCAACTGCCGATCACTGTCCCATGCGCGTCTTCAACCATGTCCGCAGGTTGGTCGTGGAGAAGGTCTCGCTCTCCAGCGACTTGATCTGTGCCGTGCCCGGCGTGTCGGCCGGCAGACCGAACGCGGCCAGGATCTCGGCCACGGGGACGTTGTAGGCCTTCGCCACGTCGTCCAGCGTCATCCAGCCTTTGATCTCGTCCGGGTTCGCGCCCGTGGGGAGCGCCTTCTCGCCGGACGACGTGAGCTTGCCCGACACCGACCACACCCCGGCCGCCTTCGCGCCGCCGATGACGCCGAAGAACAGCACCAGGATCAACGCGCCGTAGATGAAAGGATTGATTCTCATCTGATTTCCTCCCGTTCCTTATTTTCCGATCACCGGCACGCCCAGCTTCAGCGCCAGCGCGCCCTCGCGGGGGCACTCGTCCACACACTCCAGGCAGCCGATGCAGTCCACACTCTTGATGGTGGTCGCCGTGTGCACCGGCAGGCCCATGGGGCACGCCTTCGTGCAGACGGCGCACGCCTTACACGATTCGGCCTCGCGCTTGAGGTAGATGGGGCTCAGCGCACCGAGCAGGCCGGTCGCCGCGCCCAACGGGCAGGCGTAGCGGCACCACGGCCGCTCGACGAAGAAGGAGGCGACCAGCACGATGGCCAGGACGACCGTCCCGCCGGCCAGGCTCAGCTCCAACAGGTTCCAGAGCGCCGCCCACGGATCGTAATCGCGGAAGACCATGAATCCGTAGGCCGCCGCGCCGGCCACGGCCCAGGCCAGCACGCCGTACTTCAGGAAGCGCAGGTAGCGATCGAGCACGGCCAGCTTTGCGCCCCGCTGCTTCAGGGCCTTGACCGCCTTGCGGATGGCCGGCACGCGCTTCTGGACGGCGGCCGAGAAGCTATGCACCATATCCTGGATGAAGCCGAACGGACAGATCCAGCCGCAGAAGGCGTTGCGCGCCAGCAGCGCCACGGCCAGGGCCGCGACCAGGACCACGACGTTGGACAGATGGGCGTGCGAGACGAAGCTGCCGCCGGTGGTGACGAACTTGTAGAGGGTCTCCAGCCCGCCCATGGGGCAATATGCCTCCCACGAGGCGGTGATGATGGCGCCGCCCTCGCCGACCAGCACATGCCGGACGGCGATGATCGCGATGAAGAGAAAGACGCCGAACTGAACGAGCCGGCGGAGCGTGTGGTGGCTGAGCAAAGCCGCGAGCCCCTTGCGTCGCGGCTTCACAGCGCCTTTGACATGTGCATGTGTGACGGTAGTCATGAGCGAATTCCTCCTGGATGGGAAATGGCGCTTTGGCTGCCGCCATAACGGCATTGGTGGCCTGCGCCTTATTTACATCCAGGAGGATAGCGAAAGGCTGCGAAGCTTTGATGCGCGAGTGGCGAAGAAGTTGTGAAGCTTTCGGCTCTGGCGGCCGTGGTGGCCGGGCGGAGCGATATGTGGAAGTTGCAGCCGGAACCCCGCTCGAAGTTCGAGCGAGCGTCGGCGCTCCTCAAGGTACGACCGGCCGCACCGGCACCCCCCGGCCGGCCAGGTAGGCCTTGACCTGCCCCACCGATAGCTCCCGGTAATGGAACAGCGAGGCGGCCAGCGCGGCGTCCGCGCCGCCGACGGTCAACGCGTCGTAGAAATGCTCGAGCGCGCCGGCCCCGCCCGACGCGATGACCGGGATGGAAACGGCGCTCGTCACCGCACGCAACATCGCCAGGTCGTAGCCGGCCCGCGTGCCGTCCGCGTCCATGCTGGTCAGCAATATCTCGCCGGCGCCCAGCTCTTCGGCGCGGCGCGCCCACGCCACCACTTCCAGCCCGGTGGGCGTCCGGCCGCCGTTGACGAACACCTCCCAGCGGTCGCCCACCCGCTTGCCGTCTATCGCCACCACGATGCACTGGCTGCCGAAGCGGGTCGCGCCGGCCGTGATCAGCTCGGGCGTGCGAACGGCCGGCGTGTTGATCGAGACTTTGTCCGCGCCGGCCAACAGGAGCGCCCGCATGTCGTCTACAGTGCGGATGCCGCCGCCGACGGTGAACGGGATGAAGACGCTGTCGGCCACGCGGCGCACCATCTCGATCACGATGTCGCGGCGCTCGTGGCTGGCGGTGATGTCCAGGAACACCAGCTCGTCGGCCCCTTCCCGATCATACACCTGCGCCTGCTCCACCGGATCGCCGGCGTCGCGCAATTGCAAGAAGTTGACCCCCTTCACCACCCGGCCGTCTTTCACGTCCAGGCAGGGGATGATGCGTTTGGCGAGCATAGGATAAGCCTCCTGGGGAAGCGGAAAACGTAAAGCGTGAAACGTGAAACGTCAAAGGTTGAGCGCGTCTTTCAGGATAATCGCGCCGGTGTACAGCGCCTGTCCGACGATCACCCCTTCGATGCCGTCGGCGGCGTGCGCGGCGAGGCGACGGATGTCGTCCAGGGAGGCAACGCCGCCGCTGGCGATGACCCGCAAGCCGCTGCCGCGCGCCAGAGCTACCGTGGCCTCCAGGTTGACCCCGCTCAACGTGCCGTCGCGAGCGATGTCGGTGTAGACCACCCGGCGCACCCCCAGATCGCGCATCCGCCGGGCCACGGTCAACACGTCAAGCGCCGAGGTCTCGCGCCAGCCGTGCACCGCCACCCAACCGTCCCGCGCATCCAGGCCCACCACGATCCGCTCCGGGCCGAAGCGGGCCAGCGCCTGGGCCACGACCTCGGGCCGACGGACGGCCACCGTGCCCAGCACGACGCGCGTCGCGCCCAGCTCCAGCACGCGGGCGATGTCGGCCACATCGCGCAATCCCCCGCCGAACTGGATCGGGATCGCCACGGCCGCCCGGATCTCGGCCAACCGCCGCAAATTCACCTCCCCCTCGCTCCCCTCCACCCAAAAATTTGGGGGGACCGAGGGGGGGCGAAGCGGCGATTGGGAGACGAGGGTTATTTCCCCCTCCCCCCCAAAATTGGGGGGGACTGAGGGGGGGCGAAGCGGCGATTTGGGAGTGAGGGCTCCATCCAGATTCACCACATGCAGCCACTCCGCGCCCTGCGCCGCCCAGGCCCGCGCCACCGCAGCCGGATCCTCGCCATAGACCGTCTGCGCGGCCGGGTCGCCCTGGCGCAGGCGCACCACCCGCCCCTGGCGCAGATCAATGGCCGGAAAAACCGTAAAGCTCACGCTTTCCTTCCTTCACTACCCGACTATCTTTACAAAATTCCGCAAAATGCGCAATCCCACCGCCTGGCTCTTCTCCGGGTGGCACTGGATGCCCCAGACATTGCCGCGGCGCACCACCGAGGCGTAATGGATGCCGTAGTCGGTCGTGGCAACGATGTGAGATGCATCGTCCGGCGCGCAGTAGTACGAGTGGACGAAGTACGCGTAGGCGCCGTC
>DAOTZV010000083.1:0-1875 GCA_034434235.1 Anaerolineae bacterium | reverse complement strand
CTCGGCGCAATCGAGGCTCAGCAGTTCGATCTTGAGCGGCCGGTCCGTGTATGTGTCACCGTCAATCTGAGTTCGCCGACGTTGTCCGGGCATCTTTGCCTCCGTGGGATCGCTCTCTGTAAGGGGGCGAGATAAATTTCGCCCTACGATTTGGGCAGTGGGCCCTGCGAGCGCGGGCGGCCATCTCCGCCGTGCCGCACGCATTCGATCTCGGCCAGGATGGCCAGGGCGATCTCGGCCGGCTCGCGGCCGCCGGTGTTCAGGCCGATCGGCGCACGCACCCGCGCCAATTGATCCGGGCTGAAGCCATCGGCGCGCAGATGGTCGAGCACGATGCCGACCTTGCGCAGCGAGCCGATCATGCCAATGTAAGGCGTGGGCGTCGTGATCGCCTGGCGCAGGGCGGCCTCGTCGGTCACGTGATCTTCGGTGATCAGCACAACGTAGGTTGCATCGGTGATGGCTGCCGGGTCAAACTGCGGCCGGTCCCCGCGGTCGGGTCGCACGTCCACCACCTGCACGTCGTAGCCCACGATGCGGGCCAGCTCGGCCAACGGCCGGCCGATGTGCCCGCCGCCGACGATCAACAGCACCGGCCGGGGCAGATAGGGTTCGATGAACACGGTCACCTCCCCGCCGCAGAGCATCCCCAGCGCGTCCTCACCGCTTTCGGTCAGGCGATAGTGGGCCAGCCGGGGCCGGCCGTCGGCCAGCGCGGCCGCGGCGTCCTGACGCACCCGTTGTTCCAGCGCGCCGCCGCCCACGTTGCCCACCCAACTGCCGTCCCCGCGCACCAGGATCTTGAAGCCAACGCGGGCCGGGGCCGCGCCCTGTACATCTATGACCGTCGCCAATGCTGCCGGCGCAGCCTGTACGAGCGCCGCTTGCAACGCAGTCAATACCTCTGTTGTATCTGTTGATATGACCATGGTACACTCCGTTCGTTGGCAGGAATCAGGCTCAAGCCAGCCCCATCATAACGAAACGGATGCCGACCAGCACCAGCAACGGGGCGATGATCCAGGTCACCACCTGGTTCAGTTTCGGCGTCCAGAAGCGGTTCACGGCCAGCGCCGTCAGCGTGACCAGGATGAACGCGTAGGCGGCCAGGGTCAGGTCGGCGGCCGCGAACGGGGTTCCCACCCCCACCTGTACGCCGATCGCGCTCCACGCAGCGGCCGTGACGCCCACCGAGGCCAGCGCATAGGCGCGCTGCGGGTGATATCCCATCGCCCAGTTGTAGATCGGCACGCTGAAAGGCTTACCGCCGGCCGAAAGCAGGCCGGTCAGCCCGCCGAACAGAAAGGCTACCGGCGCCTGCCAGGCTGGGTGCGCTTTGTCATCGCGTTCGGGCAGCGGCTTGATGAACGCCATGCGCAGGCCAGCCAGGACGGCGTATGCACCCAGCACGACCAGCAGGGTGCGCGTCGGGATTTGCAGGCCGAGCAAGCGCCCCAACATGCCGCCCAGCATGGCGGGCAGGACGAGTATAGCCCAGTCTTCGCGCACCGATTTCAGCACCTCGCTCTGACGCAAGGCCATCATGAACGCGGCCAAGGCCACCACTATCAGGTTGATGGCGATGGACCGCTGGATGGGCAGCCCCACCAGGCCCGTGAGCAGGATGACCAGGAAGAAACGGTCCACCCAGGACTTGATGGAGGCAGTGACGAAGCCGACAATCAGACTTGCCACGAGAATCTTGATGAGAAGCAAGAGGGTTGGGGGCATAGTTTCCTCCTCCTGAACCGTTTTTGCGCCGGGTCCTGTGCTCCCATCTGCATTTGGGTCAGCGTTCCACGAGCACTTGCTTTTCGTAGCCCGAGCAGGGGATGCACACCGGCTTCCCGTCCTTTATGCGCACGTACCGCTCAA
>DAOTZV010000082.1:0-1903 GCA_034434235.1 Anaerolineae bacterium | reverse complement strand
GCGCCCTGCACGGCGATGGCCGCGCCGCGCGTGTTGACGTCGTTGTTATAGGTGACCTGGTTGTAGGTGAAACGGCTGCGACGGACGATCAACGTCGCGCCGGGCGAATCCATAAAGATGGCGCCGCCGCGATAGCGGGCGGCGTTGTTGTGGAAGGTCATCGCTTCAAAGCGCGGCTGCGCCCCGCCGGTGACGTAGACGGCGCCGCCGCTGGCCGTGCTGTTGCCGTTCTCAAAGGTCAGGTCGGCGATCAGCACATCGTTGGTCACTACAGTGCCGGTGATGTACAGCACGCGCTGGTTGGCCGGCGCGCGGACGATCACCGTGGCGCTGCTCACGCCGGTCACGCTGACCGGTTTGCTGAGCGTCAGGCTTTCGGTGTAAACGCCCGCCGGGACGATGACAGTCTCGCCGGGGGCGGCCAGGTCAATCATACACTGGATGGTGCTGGGGCCGACGGTGACCTCGTCAAAGCCCATATCCCAACTGCAAAAGAGCGGCCGCGCGTCCCCCTCATAGTCCCGCGTCGGCAGGCCGATGCCGGTGTTGGTGCCTTTGTCAATGGCCGGCGAGCGATCCTGCAAATGATAGCGCTCCACCAGGTCGCCCGTGCCGAGGAAGAGCGGATCCACCTGCAGATCGGTGGCCGGCGCTGTACCGTTGTAATTATTCGGAGTGTTGTTCCACACATCATTGTTGCCGCAAATAGCGGAGGTACAATTTTGCAGACCACCGCCACCGGTGGTAGCCGAGTTGCCGACGACAATGTTGTTGAACACCCGCCCGCCAGTCTGCAGGAATAGCCCACCGCCCTCGGCCGAGGTGTTGCCGATGATGGTATTGTTGATCACATTCACGTCGCCCGCAGCAACGTTAGCGTTGATGTTCATCCCCCCGCCGATGGTGCGCGAGCGGTTATTGTAGAGCAGGTTGTTGGTCACCGTGACCACGTTGCCGCCCCAGCAGTCAATGCCGCCGCCTTCGCTGTGGCCGGGGCCCATGGAGAGGTTGTTGGCGATCACGTTGCGGTCAATCAGGCTGGCGCGGGCGTCTTGCTCAAAGCCGATCCCGCCGCCGCCGCCATAGCCGGCCGTCGGCACGCTCTGGTTGTCGGCGATCCAGTTTTGGCGGATCACGGCCTGGGTGACGCCCTCAATGCCGATGCCGGCGCCGTTGGCCAGGCCCGAACTGCCCGCCGTGCGCAGGGTGTTGGTGGTCACCGCGCATCCTTCGATGAGTGGCGCGACCGTGCCGCTGCTCTGGCGGATCATCACCCCCGCGCCGCCGCCACGGTTGCCGGTTGAAGTGACCGTGTTGCTGTAGATGCGCGAATGGAGAATTTGCGACGAGTTATTTTCAATGAACACACCGCCGCCGTAGACGACCCCGCTTCCCTGCACCTGGTTGTTGTAGATGAGCGTGCCGGTGATCTGGTGGTCGCCGGACTGAAGGTACACTCCCGCGCCGGAGACGGTGTGGCGGTTGTAGCGGATCGTGCTGTTGGACACGACGATCGGGTTCACCGTGTTGAGGGTCAACCCGCGTTGCGCATACTCAATCGTCACCCCGTCCAGGTAACCCGCGCTGCCCGGCGCATAGGTGATCCCCTGCCACGCGCCCGGCGTGGCCGCCGGATGGGTGAAGGTGACCGGTCCGTTGGCGTACAGGGTGCCGTTGACGGTCAGCGCATAATTGCCGTTGACGACGACCGTCGTGCCGGGCGCGATGGTGATGGTCACCCCGGCGTTGATCACCACGTTGGAAGTGGCGGTGATCACCCCCGGCCCCCACGTGCCATCGGTGGTCTGTGGCGAAACGATGGTGCTGCCGCCAGGCTGATCTTCGGCCAGCACAGCGTTCGCTGTCAGCCACCCCAAAGTCACAACCAACAATCCTATCCACA
>DAOTZV010000081.1:0-44413 GCA_034434235.1 Anaerolineae bacterium | reverse complement strand
GCGCCAAGCCGGGCGTCGCCTTCTGGCTGGCGCTCGGCCTGATTGCGGCTCTGCCGAACGCCGGGGCGATCGAATGGCGGGGCGATTGAACGGTGGGGCGACCGAGGTCGCGGCGAAGGGGCCGGTGGCCGGGCGTCGGCCTGCGCCGACGCGTGTATGCATGCTCGCACCCACGCAGGTGGGTGTCGCGGCGCCGGGGGCGCCCGTTAGCCGCGATTTCAATCGCCCCCGCGCCCCCAAATGGGCCGTCGGCCGACGCCGATTTTGGTATCGCGGCATACTGCAAAGTTGGCGTTTATGGTATTATATAGATGGGCAGTGAGTAACTAACCATGCAAACGAACATCACCATTGATCCCGCTCCACAAGAAACGAACGCGGCCTTTCCGGTGCGCGAGGGCCGTCGCGCCCGCATCGCCCAGGCCGAGCCGACCCCCGGCCGCCGGCCGGAATGGCTGCGCGTCAAGCTCAACCAGAACGAAGAGTACTGGCGCATCAAGTCGCTTATGCGCGCTCAAACCCTGCACACCGTCTGCGAGGAGGCGTTTTGCCCCAACCTGGGCGAGTGCTGGGGCCGCGGCACGGCCACCTTCCTGCTCATGGGCGACATCTGCACCCGCTCGTGCCGCTTCTGCAACGTCAAGACCGGCAAGCCGCTGCCGCTGGACGAAGACGAGCCGCGCCGCGTGGCCGAATCGGTGGCCGCCATGAAACTGCGCCATGTCGTCCTCACCAGCGTGGACCGCGACGACCAGCCGGACGGCGGCGCGCACATCTTCGCCAACGCCATTCGTGAGATTCGCGCCATCCATCCCGGCTGCACCATCGAAGTGCTGATCCCCGACTTCAAGGCCGATCCGGCCGCGCTGCGGCTGGTGATGGACGCCCGGCCCGAGATCTTGAACCACAACGTGGAGACGGTGCCGCGCCTCTCGCGCTGGGTGCGGCCTCAAGCTCGCCACGAACGCAGCCTGGCGGTCCTGCGCATGGCCAGGGAGATGCATCCCGCCGGCCTCACCAAATCGGGCATGATGGTGGGCCTGGGCGAAACCTGGGACGAGCTGCTCCAGGTGATGGACGACCTGCGCACGGTGGACGTGGACATCCTGACGATCGGCCAATACCTGCAGCCGAGCAAGCATCATCTGCCGGTCGCTCGCTTCTATCATCCGGATGAGTTCGCCGCGCTGGGCGAGGAGGCGCGACGCCGCGGCTTCAAATGGGTCGAATCCGCGCCGCTGGTGCGCTCCTCCTATCACGCCGACGGCCAGGCGCGGATCATCGAGGCGCGGTAATGCAGATCCTGACGGTTGACATCGGCACCGGCACGCAGGACATCCTGCTCTTCGACAGCGAACGGTCACCTGAAAACTGCCTGAAGCTGGTGATGCCCTCGCCCACCCTGCTGATCGGCGAGCAGGTCAAAAGGGCGACCGCGGCCGGCAGGCCTTTGCTGATCCACGGGGTGGTGATGGGCGGCGGCCCGGTCTCCTGGGCGGTCGAGGCGCACCGCCGCGCCGGCCTGCGCGTCCTGGCGACGCCGTCCGCCGCCGCCACGTTCAACGACGACCTGGAGTGGGTGCGCCGCGAGATGGGCGTGGAGATCATCGCGGAAGAAGAGGCGCGCAGGCTGCAAGGCGACGGGAACTATGCCCACATCCGGTTTCGCGACTTCGACTACGCGGCCATCCGGCAGGCGTTCGCCGCGTTCGGCTACGACCTGCGGCCCGATCTCCTGGCGTTGGCCGTCTTCGATCACGGCGCGGCGCCGGCCGGCGTGAGCGATCGGCAGTTTCGCATGGATTATCTGGTGGAGCGGCTCCGGCAAGACCGCCGGCTGAGCACGTTTGCCTTTCGGGCCGCCGACATTCCGCCCATCATGACCCGCCTGGTTGCGCTGGCCGAGACGGCCGTCGAACAGAGCGGCCTGCCGGTGGTGGTGATGGACACCGCGCCGGCGGCCATCCTGGGCGCGCTGGACGATCCGGTGGTGGCCGGCCACCCCGACGCCCTGGTCGTCAACGTCGGCAATTTCCACACGCTGGCCTTCCAGTTTCGCGCTGGCGCGTTCGTCCGCCTGTTCGAGCATCACACTGGCCTGCTCACGCCGCAGACGCTGGCCGGCTGGTTGCGCAACCTGGCCGACGGCGCCATCACCCACCGCGCCGTCTTCGCCGATCACGGTCACGGCGCGCTCGTGCTGGATGACGCGCCGGCGCCGTTGGATTTCGTGGCGCTGGTTGGCCCGCGACAGGCGCTGTTGCGCGATTCCGGCCTGCCGATCTATCGGGCCGTGCCGCACGGTGATCAGATGCTTGCCGGCTGCTTCGGCCTTCTGCGCGCCTGCGCCGATCTGTTGCCCGAATGGCAAGAGACCATTACCGCCGCCCTGGCCGGCCGCACCGACCGCAGCTTGTGGTAGCCAATACCCAATATCTAATACCCAATACCCAAACCCGAGGTTCCCATGCCCGACCGAGACATCACCAGAGACGTACTTCGCATGTTTTCCTACGGCCTTTACGTCGCCGCCGCGCCGGGGCCCGACGGCCCGCGTGCCGCGACGGTGAGCTGGGTGACACAGGCCTCCTTCGAGCCGCGCCTGATCGCCGTGGCCATGCGCAGGGGCACCGGCATCTACGAAGCGGTTGCGGCTAGCCGGCGCCTGGCCCTGCACGTCGTGACGGCCGATCAGGCCGATTTCGCCAAGGCGTTCTTCCGCGTCAACCGGGCCGGCCCCGAAGAGATCGCCGGCTACCGCTTCGCGCTCAGCGCGCACGGCCTGCCGATCTTCGACGCGGCCCACGCCTGGCTGGAGTGCGAAGTGATCGAAGAGGCCAACGCCCAGGGCGACCACGGGCTTTTCATCTGTCGCATCCTGGAAAGCGGCCTGCGCGAGCCCGCGCGCGAGGCCCTGGCGTTGCGCGATACACCGTGGCATTATGGCGGGTAACGCCGCCTGGAAGGAGGTGGCCATGACAGCAGAATCCGCGCCAACCGATGTGCGCAGCGACGCGTTGCGTCTGTTGACCAACGGCCTGTATGTCCTGACGACCTGTGTCGAAGAGACGCTCCACAGCGCCACCGTGAGCTGGGTGACCCAGGTGTCGGTGCAGCCGACCCTGGTGCTGGTCGCGCTGCGGCGCAATTCGCGGCTGGCGCAGGCGGTGCGCCAGGCGCATCGCTTCGTGCTCAACATCCTGGGCGCCGATCAGCAGGCGCTTGCCGAACAGTTCTTCACCCACCACATCCAGCCGGCTGCCACCGCAACGGACATCGGCGGCCGGCCGTTCCGCATGGATGCCGGCCATTGTCCGCTGTTGACCGATGCGCTGGCGTGGCTAGAATGTCGGCTGGCGGCCGAGCTGGCTTCCCCCGGCGACCACACCCTGATCCTGGGCGAGGTGACCGCCGCGGGCGTGCGCCGGCCGGGCCAGCCGCTGGTGTTGGGCATGACGCCCTGGTCCTACGGAGGCGTCGCATCATGACCGTGCCCGATTACCGTAGCGAGGCCGAGAGCCTGTATGGGCAACTGGTCGCCTGGCGCCGCGACCTGCACCGCCATCCGGAGCTGAGCTTTCAGGAGGTGCGCACTTCGGGCATCGTGGCCCAGGTGCTGAGCGCGCTGGGCTACGAGGTGCGCACGAACGTCGCGCGCACGGGCGTGGTGGCCCTCTTGCACGGCGGCCGGCCCGGCCCCACGGTCATGTTGCGCGCCGACATGGACGCCTTGCCGATCCAGGAAGCCAGCGAAGCACCTTACGCGTCGGAATGCCCCGGCGTGATGCACGCCTGCGGCCATGATGGACACGTCGCCATCGGCCTGGGCGCGGCGACGCTGTTGGCCCGCCATGCGGCCGAGCTGGCGGGCAACGTCTTGTTCGTCTTTCAGCCGGCCGAAGAACGCGATGGCGGCGCGGCCGCGGTGATCGCCACCGGCGCGCTGAACGACCCCGCGCCCGATATGATCTTCGGCCTTCACCTGTGGAACCCGTTGCCGGTCGGTCGGGTCATCGCACAGCCCGGCCCCCTCATGGCCGCGGCCGATGTGTTGCAGATGGTGGTGCGCGGCAAGGGGGGTCATGGCGGCCAACCCCATGAAACGGTGGACGCGATCGCGGTCGCCGGCCAGGTGTTGACCGCGCTGCAGACCATCGTCAGCCGCAACCTCGACCCGCACGATACCGCGGTGTTGAGCATCGGCGTGGTGCGCGGGGGCACCGCCTTCAACATCATCGCGGAGACGGTCGAGCTGTTGGGCACCCTGCGCACCTTCCAGCCGACGGTGCGCGAGACGGTGTTGACTCGTTTGCGGGTGTTGTTGAACGGCGTGACGGCCGGCATGGGCGCGGAGTGCGAGCTGCACGTTCAGCCGCTGACCGGCCCGGTGATCAACGATCCGGCCGCCACCGAGGTGGCCCGCCAGGCCGCGTTGCAGGTGGTGGGCAACACGGCGGTCGGCCGGATTGCACCGCTGATGGTCTCGGAGGACTTCGCCGAGTACGGTCGCCTGGCGCCCGCCTGCTTCCTGTTGCTCGGCTCGGGCAATGCGGAGCTGGGGTTGAACGCGGCCCATCACAACCCGCGCTTCGACTTCGACGAGCGGGCGTTGCCGCTCGGCGCGGCGTTGCTGGCGACGGCCGCCGCGCGCGTGCTTGCCGAAAAGCCGGCCGTTTGAGCTGCCGCCATGTTGGAGCTGCTCTCCCTCTATGCCACCTTCATGTTGATCAGCCTGTCGGGCGCGCTCTCGCCCGGGCCGTTGACCGCGCTGGCGATCGGCGAGGGCGCGCGGGCCGGCCGCTGGGCGGGCACGCGGCTGGCGTTCGGCCACGGGCTGGTGGAGATCCCGCTCGTGTTCGCGATCGCGTATGGCCTGGGGGAATGGCTGCGCCGGCCGATGATCGGCGGGGCGATCGGCGTGGTGGGCGCGGGCGTGTTGCTCTGGATGGGCTACGGGCTGGCGGCCGATGCGTGGCGCGGTCGAGCAAGCCTGGATTCCGCGGCCAACGGGGCGTCGGCCGCGGGCCTGCGCTTCGGCCATGTGCCCGGCGGCGTGATCTTCACGGTGACGAACCCGTACTGGTCGTTGTGGTGGGTTACCCTGGGCGCGGCGTATGTGGCGCGCGTGGTCGCGCTCTCCGCGACGCCGGCCGCGGTAGCAGGACTCGCCGCGTCGCACTGGAGCATTGACCTGCTCTGGCTGGGCGGATTGAGCCTGCTGGTGGCTTCGGGCCGCCGCCTGATCGGCGACCGCGGCTATCGCGCTATCCTGCTGGTGTGTGGCGTCTTCCTGCTCGTCTTCGGCCTCTATTTCGGCTGGAACGGCATCAAGATGCTGTGGCCGCTATGAGCGCCAGGTCGGGTTCCACGTCGAAGTCCGGGGCCGAAGGGCCATCGCGCAACAGGCGGTAGTGCGCGGCCGCGGCCACCATCGCCGCGTTGTCGGTGCAGAGGAAGAGCGGAGGAATCGAGGTCGGCACCGGCAACCGCGCGGCAACCGCGGCGCGCAGTGCCCGATTTGCCGCTACCCCGCCGCACACGCACACGCGTCCCACGCCGAACTCGCGCGCCGCGTCCGCCGTCTTGGTCACCAGCACGTCCACGACCGCGGCCTGGAAGCTGGCAGCCAGGTCGGCCACGGGCAGGCGCGCGCCGCCGAACTCCCGCACCTGGCGCAAGACGGCCGTCTTCAGCCCGCTGAAGCTGAAGTCGAAGCGATGGCTCTCCCCGCCGCTCAGCGCGCGCGGAAAAGCGAACGCGGCCGGATCGCCCCCTTCGGCGGCCTTCTGGATGGCCGGTCCGCCCGGATAGCCCAAGCCCAGCAGTCGGGCCACCTTGTCGAACGCCTCGCCGGCCGCGTCGTCCAGTGTGGCGCCCAGCGGCCGATATTGGCCGTGGCCGGCCATCAGCACCAGCTCGGTGTGCCCGCCCGAGACGATCAACACCAGCAGCGGAAAGGCGCGGCCGGCCGCGTCCAGCGCGGGCAGAGTGGGCCGGGTGAGCGCGGCGCCGACAAGTCCATCTCCCTCATCGAGCCAGTTGGAATAGAGGTGCCCTTCCAGATGGTTGACCGCCACGAGCGGCAACCTCCGGCTCCAGGCAATCGCCTTGGCCGCGTTGACGCCGACCAGGAGCGAGCCGGCCAGTCCGGGCCCGCGCGTCACGGCGATGGCCGACAGGTCGGCCCAGGCGACGGCCGCGTCGGCCAGGGCGCGTGCGATCACCGGCACGATGTCGAACACGTGCTGTCGCGAGGCGATCTCCGGAAAGACGCCGCCATAGGGCCGATGTAGCTCGATCTGCGAAGCAACGACGTTCGAGCGGATGCGATGGCCGTCCTCGACCACGGCCGCGGCCGTCTCATCGCACGAAGTTTCGATGGCCAGGATCAACGACATCGCCTGCGTTCTCTGTCCTTACACATCGAAGGTAACCTGGGCCGTCCAGCCGTCGGCCGTCCGTTCCACCACCAGATCGTGATACGTCACCGCCTTGACCGCCGTATGCGAGGGCGCGCCCTCGTAGCCGTAGGCCACGCCGAGCACCCCGCGCTCGGAGATGGCATGGATCTCGAAGCGGGTATACATCTCGCCGGCCACCTCCTGGGCCAACAGGAGCCGGTTGAGCCAGCTTACCAGCAGGTCGGCCGGCCGATCGGCCTGGGCGCGCACGATGCGCGCCAGCGTGATCGGCCGGGCCGGATCGGCATCCTGGAGCAGGTACATCGCGGCGGCCGCCCGCGCGAAGAGCTGGCGCTGCGATGGCGCCGTCACCCGGATCGCCCAATCGGCGGTGTGCCGCAGCTCCTGCCAGAACGGACCGGCTTCGGTCCGGTCGGCCGCGGCGTGGTCGGTCGGATCGGCCAGGATGCGCCGGCCGGCGGCCACGTCGGCCTCGATCTGCGCGATCAGCGCGGCGGCATCGGGAAAGCGCTCTTCTCCGCGCAGCCGCGCGACGAAGCTGAGGCCGAGCTCTTCGCCGTACAAATCGCCCTCAAAGTCGAACAGGTACGCCTCGATGCTGCGCGCCGCGCGCTGCGGATCGTCGAACGTCGGCCGGATCCCCACGTTGACGACCGCGGGATGGCCGCGATCTTCGCGCCAGGCCCAACAGGCGTAGACGCCGTTGGCCGGCACGAGCCGGTCGGGGGGAGGAACCACGTTGGCGGTGGGAAAGCCGAGCCGGCGGCCGCGGCGATTGCCTTCGGCCACCTGCCCTCGAAGATAATAGGGCCGGCTGAGCAGGTCGGCGGCCTCCGTTGCGTTGCCGGCTTCGGCCAACAAGCTGCGAATGCGGCTGCTGCGCACGGGCTGGCCTTGCCAGTGGAAGGGTTCCACCACGCGCACCGTATAGCCCAGTTGCGCGCCGATCTCGGCCAGGCGAACGGCATCCCCCTCGCGGCCGCGGCCGAGCGCGAAATCGGGCCCTACCCAGAGCTGGCGCAGGGTCATGTGGCGGGCTATCTGGGCCATGAACTCGCCGGCCGAGAGGCCGGCCGTCTGGCGCGAGAACGGCAGGACCAACATGAAATCCAGGCCGAGGGCCTCTAACAGGGCGCCCCGCTCCGCGATGCTCGTCAACGAGACGAGCGGCAGGTCGGGGCGCAACACCGCCAGGGGGTGCGGATCGAAGGTGAGCAGGCCGGCACGACAGCCGGCCGCGTGGCCGGCTTCGGCCATCGCGGCGACCAGCGCTTGATGGCCGCGGTGCACGCCGTCGAAGTTGCCGATCGTCAGAAAGACGCCCTGGGCGAATAGTCCGCTGTCCGCCAGGGGCAGATCAGAAAATCCGAAATAGGTTTCCATTGTCTCTTACGCAACTCGCCTTGCCGGCGCGCGCCGGGCGCAAGCCAGAGGCTTGCGTTACAGATATTATGTGCCGCAAGCCTTTGGCTTGTGTTCTGGCGTCGAGACGCAAGCCTTTGGCTTGCGTTACAGGTCATATGCCGCAAGCCTTTGGCTTGCGTTACAGGTCATGTGCCGCAAGCCTTTGGCTTGCGTTACGGATGGTTGGCAACGAACACTCTTTTGGGCCACCACTGGCCGGTTGCGGGCCGATAGTCCAGCAGCGCGATCACCTCGCCGCGAGCCGAGAGCGCGTACCCTTCGGCCGTCGGGGGCGCGGCCGGACAGGGGATCGGTTGGCCGTGCGCCAGCCGGCGGACCAGCGCATCGTCCACCGCGACCGGCGTCAGGCCGTCCAGCGCGGCGCGCAGCGGGTGCAGATGGCGGCCGAGCTCGCCGGCCCGGATCGCCTCGGCCAGGGCGTCCGGCGTGACGGCGTCCTCGACGCGAAATCGGCCGCTCTGCAGGCGGCGCAATTGCGCCAGCGCGGCCCCGCAGCCGAGCTGGCGCCCCAGGTCGTGCGCCAGGCTGCGGACATATGTGCCCGGATCGCAGGTCACCTCGAAGGTCACATGCGGCGGCTGCCAGGACAGGAGCTCGATCCGGTAGATCGTCACGCGGCGGTCGGACATCTCCACGGCCTCGCCCCGGCGCGCCCGGCGATACGCCGGCACGCCGTCGCGCTTGATGGCCGAATAGGCCGGCGGGATCTGCACGATCTCGCCGACGAAGGCGGCAAGCGCGCGCGTCAGATCGGCTTCCGCGAGAGGCGGTACGGCCGCAGTCGCCACCACCGCGCCGGTGACGTCATAGGTGTCGGTCTCCAGGCCCAGTTGCACGGTGGCCCGATAGACCTTGCGGCCGGCCATCAGGTAGCCGGCCACGTGCGTCGCGTGGCCGATGCATACCAGCAGCACGCCGGTAGCCAGCGGATCGAGCGTGCCGGCATGGCCCACGTCCTTTTGGCCCACCAGCCGGCGGACCCGGGCCACCACGTCGTGCGAAGTCCAGCCGGCCGGCTTGTCTATGTTGAGGATGCCGGCGACCGGCCCCGCGGCGAAAGGTTGCACCTGGCGCTCCCCGTTCATTCCGCAAGCCGGAACAAGAGCGGCAAGACGCGACGTTGCGCGTCTTCCAGCGGGCCGGGGATGGTGCATCCCGCGGCCTGGGGATGGCCGCCGCCGCCCAGGCTCAGCGCCACCTGCGAGACATCGTAGCCGGGCCGGGAGCGAAAACCGATCTCCACCTGGCCATCGGGTTTCTCGACGAACACGGCCGCGATGGCGGCTTCGGGCGCGTTGATGAGCTGGCTCACCAGCCCGCCGTCGCCGTTGGCCGGCGCGGCGACCCGTTGCCGCATCTCGTGCGTGATGACGGCCCATGCCACCCCGTGTTCCAGCCGTACATCGGCCAACGCCAGCCCCCACAGGCGCAAGACGCTGAACGGCCGGTAGTTCAGCGTGCGGCCGGTCACCTCGCTCAAGCTTGCGCCGGCCTCCATCAGCCGCATGGCGACGGCCAGCACCGCCGGCGTGACGTTGGCCGTGCGGAAGCCCAGCGTATCGGTCACCAGGCCGGTGAGCAGACAGGTGGCCGCCTCGGGGCCGATGGGAACGGCCAGCGCGTCGGCCAGGTCCACCACGATCTGCGCGGTGGCGACGGCCGACGGATCCACGTAGTTGAGCGCGCCGAACTGGAGATTGGTGATGTGGTGGTCGAGGATGACGACCGGCGCGGAGCCGTAGCCGGCCGGCTGGAACACGCGGCCCAGCCGCGGGGCGTCGCTGGCATCGAGCCCGACCACGACGTCCCACGGCCCGGGGGGCGCTTCAGAAACGATCTCATGGCTGCCGGGCAACCAGCGCAACTGGGCCGGCACCGGATCGGCGCAGGCCGGCACGAAGACGCGATCGGCCGCGGCCCCGGCGGCACGCCAGGCCGCGGCCAACACCCAGCCGAAGCCGAGCAGCGAGCCGATAGCATCGCCGTCGGGCGCGACGTGGGAGAGGGCCAATACGCGCCGGCTGCGGCGCAACAGGCTCGCGATCTCAGTCAACGTGCTCATGTGCTTCGATCCGGGTGGCCTCGGCCGGCGACGCGCTCGCCAGCGCGTCGAGCAATTGGTCGACGCGGCGCGCCCGGCGCTCGGTCTCGTCTATGGCAAAGCTCAGCTCGGGCACCACGCGCAGGTTCAGGTTTTCGGCCAGCGCATGGCGCAGAAAGCCCTCGGCATGCCGCAGCGCAGCCAGCACCCGCTGGTTCGCCTCGGCCGATAGCGCGTGATCCACGAACACGCGCGCGTTGTGCAGATCGGGGCTCACGGTCACATGGGTGACCGTGACCAGGGCGTCGGCCAGCCGCGGGTCGGTCAGCTCGGCGCTGATCAGCAGGCTCAGCTCCTGATGCAGCAGCTCGGAGATGCGTTGTTGACGGTGAGAAGTCATCTTCCTGTCTTACGCCTCCTGGCTCACCCGCTCCTTTTTGAAGACCTCCAGCACATCGCCCACTTCGATCTCGTGGAAATTGTTCAGGCTGATGCCGCACTCGAAGCCGGCCTTGACCTCGGTCACGTCTTCCTGGAAACGCTTCAGCGTATTGATGCGATCCTCGCGGATTGTCTCGCCCCCCCGCTTGACGCGCACGAGCGCGCCGCGTTGGACCTCGCCGTCGGTGACGTAGCAGCCGGCGACCTTGCCGACCTTGCTCACGCGGAAGACCGCCCGCACCTCTGCATGGCCCAGGATGACTTCCTTGTACACGGGCTCGAGCATGCCCTTGAGCGCCTTCTCGACATCCTCGACGATGTTATAGATCACGTCGTACACCCGGATGTCCACGCCGTCGCTTTCGGCCAGGCGCTGCGCGGCCGGATCTACTGAGACGTTGAAGCCCAGGATGATGGCCTTCGACGCGATGGCGAGCATCACGTCCGATTCGGTGATGTTGCCCGTGGCCTGATGCAGGATCTTGACGTGCAACTTCTCGTCGCCGAGCTTCTCCAGCGAGCTGACGATCGGCTCGAGCGAGCCCTGGACGTCGCACTTCAGGATGAGGTTCAGTTCCTTGATCTGGCCGCTTTGGGCCTGGGCGAAGATGTTTTCCAGCGCCACGGCCTTGGGCGCGGCTGCGGCCGCAGCTTCGGCGCGGCGCTTCTCCTGGCGCTCGGCCGCGATGGCGCGCGCGGTGCGTTCATCGGCCTCCACGGTGAAGGTGTCGCCCGCGGTCGGCACATCCGACAGGCCGAGCACGACGACCGGCGTCGAAGGGGGTGCCTCGTTGATCGGCCGGCCCTTGTCGTCGTAAAGCGCGCGGATCTTGCCGTAGACATCCCCTGCGACGATGCTATCGCCCACGCGCAGGGTGCCGTTTTGCACCAGCAGGGTGGCGAGCGGGCCGCGCGTCTTGTCGAGCCGGCTTTCGATCACGGTGCCGATGCACTTGCCGTTCGGGTTGGCCTTGAGCGGGTCAATGTCGGCGACCAGCAGGATGTTCTCCAGCAGGTCGTCTATGCCCCGTCGGAACTTGGCCGACACCGGCACGCAGATCACGTCGCCGCCGTACTCTTCGATGAGCAGGCCGTTGTCGGCCAGCTCCTGTTTCACCCGTTCGGGATTGGCCGTGGGCTTGTCTATCTTGTTGAGGGCTACCACGATGGGCACCTTCGCCGCGCGGGCATGGGCGATGGCCTCCTTGGTTTGCGGCATGACGCCGTCGTCGGCCGCCACCACCAGCACCGCGATGTCGGTGACCATCGCGCCGCGGGCGCGCATGGCGGTGAACGCCTCGTGGCCGGGCGTATCCAGGAAGGTGATCTTGCGGCCCTGGCGTTCGACCTGGTACGCGCCGATGTGCTGGGTGATGCCGCCGGCCTCCCCTTCGACCACGCGCGTCTCCCGGATCGCGTCGAGCAGGGTGGTCTTGCCGTGATCCACATGGCCCAACACGGTGACGATAGGCGGCCGGACGACCAGATCTTCCGGCTTTTCGGTCGCGATGATCTGCTGACGCAACGTCTTCGGCTCCTCGGCTTGCACCGGCTCCGTCACCTCGGGCTCGGGCGGCCGCTCGTGGATCACGTTGATCCCCAGATCGCTGCCGACGACCTGGGCCGTGTCGAAGTCTATCGTCTGGGTGATCGGCACCATGATGCCGTAATTCATCAGGGTCTTGATGATGTCAATGGCGCTGCGGTGCATCTTCTCGGCCAGCTCGCGCACGGTGATGTGGTCGCCGATCACGATCTCGGTGACGGGTGCGGGTGCGGCTGGAGCCGGGCGCGCCGCGGCGGTAGCCGTCGCTGCCGGCGCGGAGGCCGGTCCTTTGGCGGCCTTTGCGGGCGCCGGGCCGCGCTGCGGGCCCTTCCCGTTGCCGTGATTGCCGTTGCCGTGGGCTTGAGCCGGCCCGCGCGCGGCCTGAGATGTGGCCGCGGGCCGCGCCGTTGCGCCCGGCTTGCTCGCGGGCGCAACGGGGGCGGGTCGGTTGCTCCGTCCCGCGCCGGATTCGGCGCCGGGCCGGCTTTGACTGCCGGGCTTCGTCGCGCTGGCCGGCGCGTTGTTGCCCGGCCTGGTGGCCGACACGTTGGGCCGGCCGTTGGTCGTAGACGGCGTCGCGGTTGGGGTGCCTTTGGCGGCAGGCGCGGCCTTCTGGCCGGCCGCTGCAGATGGCGTGGCCTTCTGGCCGCCCGAGGCGGGTGATGTGGGCTTCGACTGCTCGTTGCCCGGCCGCGCCTCTCCCTTGCCGGCCGCTTTGGTTGCCGCCCCGCCCGACTTCGCTCCGCCGGCCGGCTTGCTTCCGGCCGCGTCGGCCGGCCGATCGGCAGCCGCGGCCGATGCGGCCTTACCTTGAGATTGAGGGGTCGGCGCTTTGGATTCCTTGCCGGGCTGTCCCTTTTTCGCGGCCGGCGCGGGTTGTTTGCCTTCGGCGGCCGGCGCGGGTTGTTTGCTTTCGGGGGCCGGCGCCGGCGCGGCGGCCGCTTTGGTCTGTCCGGCCGGCTTGGGCGCGCGCGGATTCTGTTTTTCGGCGCCGGGCGCATCTTGCCCGACAGGCGCGTTCTTTGTGGTCTCTTTTGCCATTTTGTCACCTCCTCGCCCTGCTGGGCGATGATCTGGCCGGCGCCGGCCGCACAGGGCTTGACGCAGGGATATGCCGCGCGCAACGCTCGCCAGGGCAAGCCGCGCGCATTTGATCCGATGTGCAAGACGCAAGGCCTACAGGCGCCAGCGTTGGCTGGGCAGGGAGGCGCACAAGGTTCGGGGGGCGGTGCGGGGAGAAGGTGATGTACGTTAGCGTTTACATCCACGTCCCTCCACACCGGGCCCGCTCACATCTGCATTCATATGAAGACGCAAGACCTTGCGACCTCCAGGCCCGATAGAGCTGCGGTCGTACGGCCGCCAGCATGAGAAAACTCCTCGTTCGCTTTCGTTCGTAAATCTCTGCTATTCCGGCAGTGTGGCGGCAAAAGCTTCCAACGCCGCCACGGTCTCGGGCGACAACGGCATCTTCAACGCCACGCTCAAGCGCTGGCTGCTCAACGCCTGTTCCCAACAGCCGCGCGCCCGACAGAGATATGCGCCCCGGCCGGCCTGCTTGCCGGTCGGATCCACGCGCACTTCGCCCGTCGGCATGCGCACGATGCGGATCAACTCGCGCTTGCCATGCGCCTGCCGACAGGCGATGCAGGTGCGGATGGGAACATGCTTCTGGCGCGGTTTCTGTGCTTTGGCCATCATCGCGCTCGTAAAAACGGCCTATTCGTCCTCGTCCCAGCCGACCTTGCTCGACCGATAGGTGCGACGATGAACCAACTGGCCCAGGTATTCATCATAGACCAGCTCGCGCTTCTTCGCGGCTTTCTTGGCCTTCTTGCCCTTCTTGCCCGGCCGGGTCGTCTCGGCTTCCTCTTCGAAGTCGGCGGGTTCCTCGACCGGCTCGAGGAATTCGGGCGCCAGCGCAGGGAAGGGCAGCTCGGCCTGGACGGACGCTTCGGCGGGCACTTCGGCCGGCGCTTCAGTCGGCGTAGTCGGCGCAGGGGACGCTTCGGCCGGCGCGGTCGGCGCTTCGGCCGGCGCGGCTTCCGTCGTCTCGGCCGGCCTGGACGCGCTGGCCTGGGCCAACAATCGGGCCGCCTCTTCCAGGGTCACCGCCCCTTTGTCGCGCTCGCGCAACAGCCATTCGGCCCGGCTCAACAGATCGTCGCCCGGCACCGGCGCCACCCGCGACTCCAGCGAGCGGGTGCGGGCGAGCTGCAACTGCTGGCGCTTGATCTCGGCCAGGCCCTCGGTGGCGGCCTCCGTCTCGCTCTTGATGTCTATGCGCCAGCCGGTCAGCTTGGCGGCCAGCCGGGCGTTTTGGCCTTCCTTGCCGATCGCCAGGGAGAGCTGGCGGTCGGGCACGATCACGATGGCGGTGCGGATGTCCCCCTCTTCGATGAGGATCGTATCGCTCGGCCGCGCCGGGCTCAGCGCATTGCTGATGAATTCGCGCACGTCGGCGCTCCACGCCACCACGTCTATCTTCTCGCCGCCCAGCTCGTCCACGATGTTCTGGATGCGCGTGCCGCGCAGGCCCACGCACGAGCCGACCGGGTCTACGCCCGGCTGGCTGGTGGCCACGGCCACTTTCGAGCGTTGCCCGGGCTCGCGCGCGATGCTCTTGATCTCGACCGTGCCGTTGAAGATCTCCGGCACTTCCCGCTCCAGCAGGCGGCGGAGCATGTTGCGATGTGTGCGCGACAGGCGGATCTGCGGGCCGCGGGTGCCCTTGTTGACTTCGAGCAGGAGCGCGCGCACGGTCTGGCCGATGCGGTAGCGTTCGTTCGGCAACTGATCTTCCGGCGCCAGCGTGCCCTCGGCCTTTTTGCCCAACGAGACCGTCACCGTGTTGGTGCGATAGTCAATGGACTGCACCGTGCCGGTGACCAACTCCCCTTCGCGCTGTTGGAAGGAGCCGAAGAGCGCGTCCCGTTCCGCTTCATGGATGCGCTGCAAGATCACCTGCTTGGCGGTCTGCGCGGCAATGCGACCGAAATTGGCCGGCGTCCGTTCGACCTGGACCGTGTCGCCGATCTCCGCTTTCGGGTTGATTTGACGCGCTTCGGCCAGGCTGATCTCGACCGACGGATCGGTCACTTTTTCGACGACGGTCTTCTGGCAAAAAACGCGCAGCTCGCCCGTATCGGCGTCGATCTCTACGTTGACGACGGCTGCATTGTTGGCATAATTCCGCCGATAGGCATGGACCAATGCTTCCTCGATGGCGTTCAGAATCACCGGTTTGGGCAGATCCTTCTCCGCGCAAATCTGATTGACCGCCATGATCAGCTCGTTCTTCATCCCAGCACCCGCTCCTGCATCACTCCTGAATTACTAACAGGCCGGCATCCCTGCCCATGCGCATAGCCCGAATAATAAGAAAAGTGGGGTTGACCCCACTTCCTCGGTACCTTCGCATCGCCTTCAAGACTGCTGTCAATATATCATAGATCATCCGAAAATGCAAGTTGACGGCCAACTCGTAATCCAGATGTCGGTCAACGCAGCGCTACGTGATGCCGGCCGACGATGCGTTGGCCCTCCGGGCTGACGACGAAATCGAGGAAGCGACGTACTTCGGGGTCGGCGCGGCCGTACAGGTACAGGTTGCGCGTCAGGTGGTAGGCGCCGCTGCGCACGTTGGCCGGCGTCGGCAAGAGCTCTTCGACCGGCACGACGCGCACGGTATCGGTGAAAGCCGACATCGAGACGTAGCCGATGGCGCCGGGCCGCCGCGCCACCTCCTCCACCACCGCCTGGCTGTTCGGCATGACCACGGCGTTCAAGGTCACCGGCTCGCCGGCCATGGCAATGGCCTCGAACGCGCGGCGGGTGCCCGAGCCGGCCTCGCGGCTGATCACGATCGGCTCTTCGGATAGGCCGCCCAACGCCTGCCAGTTCAGGACCTCCCCGCGATAGATGCGGCGCACCTGGTTCAGCGTCAGGCCGGCGATGCGGTTCGCGGGGTGCACGACGATGCCGATCCCGTCGCGCGCGAACGGCGTGACGACCAGGCCCTCCGGCGTCGCGGCGTCTTCCCCTTGCCAGGAGATCGCAGCGACCTCCACCCGGCCGGCCTTGAGCTCGGCAAGGCCCGCGGCCGAGCCGTTGCCGAGCAGCTCGAAGCGCACGTCGGGCCGGCGTTGACGATAGGCGTCGGCCAGCTCCCGCAGCGCCGGCATCATGCTCGTGGAACCCGAAATGCGGATGGTGGTCGGTGTGGCGGCCGGCGGCTCGCCGGCCGCGCAAGCCGCCAGCGCCGCCGCCATCCACAGTCCGATCAGCGCCCGCCAGAGCGCCCGTGCAGCGCACCGCACGTCCAACAGACTCCCCTATCGTACCGCAAGCCTCAGGCTTGCGGTACGGACATATGAGGTGACCGATCTCATCCTCGCGCCAGCGTCACCACTATGATCAGGCCGGCGAGGGCCCAGCGGTAGTAGGCGAACACGGCCGTGGAATGTTCCTGCAAATAACGCAGCAGGTATTTGATGCACAGGTAGCCGACCACCGCCGCGGCCACGAACCCGGCCGCGAACAAAAGCAGCTCGCCGGCCGCCATCTGGCCGGCCCGCAGCTCCTGCAGCACGTCCCACAGGCTCTTCAGGCCCGCGCCCGCAATGATCGGCGCGGAGAGCAGGAACGAGAAGCGCGCCGCGGCCGGTCGTTCCAGGCCCAGCGCCAGCCCGGCCGTGATGGTGGCCCCGGAACGCGACACCCCCGGGAAGACGGCCAGCGCCTGCGCGCATCCGATGATGATCGCATCGCGCCACCCCAGGCCCCTCAGGCCGCGCTGATGCCGCGCCAGGCGGTCGGCCAGGAGCAGCGCCGCGCCGGCCACGGCCAATACCGCCGCCATCGCGATCATCGCGGCCGGCCGGTGCGGCTGATCGGGCTGATGGAACAGCGCCTCGATCCGGCTTTCGGCCAGCGCGCCGACCACCGCGCCCGGCACGCAGCCGACCACCACCAGCCAGGCCAGCCGGCGGTCGGGGTCGGCGCCGATGGCGCGCTCGCGCAGGCTGGCGATCATGGCCCGGAAAAGCCGGAGCCAATCGGCATAGAAGAACCAGAGCACGGCCGTCAGCGTGCCCAGATGGAGCGCCACGTCGAACGCCAGGCTGTTGCTCCCTATATCGCCCCAGCCGAACAGCCACGGCACGATGATCAGGTGCGCGGAGCTGGAGATCGGCATGAACTCCGTCAGGCCCTGGATGACGCCGAGAACGATCGCTTCGAGGAGTGCAATCACAATGCCCCTTCCCTTTCTTTCAGGCGGGCCATGTAGCGGGCGCGCTGCGCATGGCGCACCTCCTGGTTGGCCGGCTGATAGCCGGCCAGAAAACGCTCCCGGAAGCTGGCAAAGGTGCCGGCAGCGATATGGCTGCGGATCTCATCCATCAGGCGAAACATGAAACGAACGTTGTGAACCGTCGCCAGATGCAGGCCCAGGATCTCGCCCGCTTTGAAGAGATGGCGCAGATAGGCGCGGCTGAAATGCTGGCAGCAGTAACAGTCGCACCCCGGCTCCACCGGCAGCGGATCGGCCGCGTAGCGCGCGTTGCGCAGGTTGAGCCGGCCCTGTCGCGTGAAGAGGCCGCCGTTGCGCGCCACGCGCGTGGGCAAAACGCAATCGAAGATATCAATGCCGCGCGCCACGGCCTCGATGATGTCTTCCGGCGCGCCGACCCCCATCAGATAGCGCGGCCGATCGGCCGGCAGCTCGGGCACGGTGATGTCGAGCGTGGCGTACATCTGCTCCTTCGTCTCGCCGACGCTCAGGCCGCCGATGGCATAGCCGGGGAAATCGAGCGCGCGCAACGTGCGCGCACTCTCGATGCGCAGATCGGCGAAGATGCCGCCCTGCACGATGCCGAAGAGGGCCTGGTCGGCCCGCCGATGCGCGGCCTTGCAGCGGACGGCCCAGGCATGGGTGCGGCGCAGTGCCTCTTCGTTGTACCGGCGATCCAGCGGCTCCGGGCATTCGTCCAGGCACATGATGATGTCGGCGCCGAGCGCCTCCTGGTTGGCAATGGCACTCTCCGGCGTGAAGCGGTGCAAACTGCCGTCAACGTGCGAGCGGAACGTCACGCCGTCGGGGTCGAGCTTGCGCATCAGCGCCAGGCTGAACACCTGAAAGCCGCCGGAGTCGGTGAGGATCGGTCCGGGCCAACCCATGAAGCTGTGGAGGCCGCCGAAGTCCTGGATCAGCGCGGTGCCGGGCCGCAGATAGAGATGATAGGTGTTGGCGAGCACCAGCGTGGCGCCCAGCTCGGCCAGGTCGCGCGGAGTGAGGGTCTTCACGGTGGCCTGGGTGCCCACCGGCGCGAAGACGGGCGTAACGAGCGCGCCGTGCGGCGTCTGAAAGATGCCCGTGCGCGCGGCGGTCTGCGGATCGGTCGCCGTGATGGTGTACTCAAACATGGCTCATTTGCCTCTCCCCCTCAAAACAGAACACGGCGCAAGACGGATCTGGTTGTCTTGCGCCGTGCCGAAGGAGGGCGGGCTCATGCATGGGTCAACCGCTCTTGTTCCCCTTGTCGTCCTTCGCGGCGGACCCGGCCGAAGACGCAGCGGTGGCGCTTCCGGCGGTCGAGGACTTGCTTTCCTCTTCCTTCCGCTTCGGGATGCCGGTGGAGGATTTGCCCTTGTTATCGGTGACGTAAAATCCGGAGCCCTTGAAGATGATGCCCACCGGTTGCATCACCCGATGCACGTGCCCGTTGCATTCCGGGCATTCGGTCAAGACCGGATCGGTAAAGCGCTGTGTCTTTTCAAACCGCACGCCGCACTGCTCGCATTCGTACTCGTAGATCGGCATCTTTCCATCTCCTCATGCTCATCACAACATAACACACAAACCTCCGAGGCAGATCAAACCTCGGAGGCGTTGAGTGGTTTGATGAACGAACGCTATTATAGTCCGTTTGCGGCGGTTTGCCAAATTCGGGAACAGCGGTCACCGGGCACGAGTTTCCCGCCCCCCGTAATCGGGGGGCGGGATGGGGGGCGTTGATCACTTAGAACAGCCCGACGACGCGGCCCGTCTCCAGGTCCAGGTCTACGTCGTAGAACACCGGCCGCGATGGCAGGCCGGGCATGGTGCGCATCTCGCCGCAGAGCGGATAGAGGAAGCCCGCGCCCACGCTCGCCCGGATATCGCGCACCGGGAAGACGAAGCCCCGCGGCCGACCCTTCAGGTTCGGGTCGTGGCTCAGGCTCAGGTGCGTCTTGGCCATGCAGATCGGCAGCTTGTCGAAGCCCAGCCGGGTGTACAGCTCGATCTTCGCCTCGGCCTCCGGCGTGTACGAGACGCTCGCCGCGCCGTAGATCTCGGTGGCAATCTTCTCGATCTTCTGCTTGATGCTCCACTCCAGCGGATAGAGGAACTGGAAGTGGCTGGGCTTGTCGCATGCCTTGACCACCGCTTCGGCCAGTGCGATCGCGCCGTCGCCGCCGTTGGCCCAATGCGTGCACAGGATCGCGTCCTCGGCGCCCGCGGCGATGGCCCGCTCGCGAATCAGGGCATGTTCGGCCGGTGTATCGTCCTTGAACTGGTTGATGGCGACCACCACCGGCACGCCGAAGCGCTTGATGTTCTCGATGTGCGCCTCCAGGTTGCAGATGCCCTTCTCCAGCAGGGGCAGGTTCTCGTTGGTGTACGCGTGATCGAGCGGCTTGCCGGCCACCACCCGCGGCCCGCCGCCGTGCATCTTCAGCGCGCGCACGGTGGTCACCAGGACGACGCAGTTGGGGATCAGGCCCGAATAGCGGCATTTGATGTTCATGAACTTCTCCATGCCCATGTCCGCGCCGAAGCCCGATTCGGTGACCACGTAGTCGGCCAGCTTGAGCGCGATCTGATCGGCCAGGATGGAGGAGTTGCCGTGCGCGATGTTGGCGAACGGCCCGGCATGGACGAAGGCCGGCTGGCCTTCCAGCGTCTGCATCAGGTTGGGCATCACGGTGTCCTTCATCAGGACGGTGGCCGCGCCGGCCACGCCCAGATCTTCCACCGTCACCGCTTCCCCCTTGCGGTTGGTGCCGATCACCACCCGGCCGATGCGCTCGCGCAGGTCGGCCAGGCCGGTCGTGAGGGCCAGGATGGCCATCAGCTCGGAGGCCACGGTGATGTCGTAGCCGGTGATGCGCGTGCGGCCTTTCTCCTCGGGCCCCAATCCGATCTGGATGCGGCGCAGGAAGCGGTCCGAAATGTCAATGACCCGGTTCCAGGTGATGCTGTCGGGGTCGATGTCCAGGAGGGCAAAACGTGCCCGCTCTTCGGCGGTCAGCTCGTTGGGATCGGTCTTTTCGATGCCCAGCTTCTTCAGCCGGCGCAACATGGTAGGGGAAAAGCGGCGGTTGCCGTTCTTGTCGGCCGGGCACAGGCGCTCGAACATGGCATCGCCGCTGCCGGCCTCGGCTTCGTGCAACATGCGGGCGTCTATGGCCGCCGCGATCAGGTCATGCGCGGCAGTGATGGCGTGGATGTCGCCCGTCAGGTGCAGGTTGAAATCCTCCATCGGCACGATCTGGCTATAGCCGCCGCCGGCCGCGCCCCCCTTGATGCCGAAGGTGGGCCCCTGGCTCGGCTGGCGGATGGCGCAGACGACCTTCTTGCCGAGCAGGCCCAGGCCCTGAGTCAGGCCGACGGTCGTGGTCGTTTTCCCTTCACCCAGCGGCGTGGGGGTGATCGCCGTCACGTCGATGTACTTGCCCTGCGGTCGGTCCTTGAACTTCTCCAACACGCTCAGGTGGACCTTCGCCTTGTATTTGCCGTAGAGCTCCAGATCGTCGGGGGTAAGGCCGATGGAGGCAGCTACTTCGACGATCGGCTTCAGCTCGGCGGCCTGGGCGATTTCCAGGTCGCTGGGGACGGGGTTCAGTCGCTTCATGTGATCAACCTCCGTGTGGATAAGACTGTGAGACGGTGTGCCGGTGATGCAATCCAGGGCCGACCGGCCGTCCGCGGCCGGACAATCTGAAAGAGCATGATACAGGAACCTGTATGACCTGTCCATGATTGCGGTCATGTCGTTACGTAACTTTTCTGATGGCTGTCCGTCTTGATTGGTAGTAACACAAAGCCTGTATTTTTCGTAATCTACATGCGGAGGAAAAAGCATGGCGCTCTATGTCAGGCCCTTACGTCCCGAAGAGCAGGCAAAACTGGAGGCGCTGCAAGAGGCCGAGGGGAACAGCGAGCTGGGGAAGCGGGTGACCATTGTGCTGCTTTCGGCCAGGCGCATGGGCGTGCAGGAGATCAGCATGACGGTGGGGCTACACCCGATCAATGTGCGGAAGTGGATCCATCGCTTCAACAGCCTGGGGCTGGAGGGGCTCTATCCGCGGCGCTCGCCCGGCCGGCCGCGCCTGTTCAGCGATCATCAGCGCCAGGAGATCGTCCGCCTGGCGCGCACCTCGCCGACGGCTTTGGGGCTGGATTTCTCGAACTGGTCTCTGCAACGGCTGCGGCAAGAGTTGATTCGACGCGGGATCGTAACGGAGATCAGCGCCGAGGCGATCCGCCAGGAGCTGCGCAAAGGGGGATTGGTCTTCCAGGGCCGCACCTGGGTGGCCGACAATCGGGATGTCGGATAACGGCTAATCAGATACAGGCTTCCGGCGCCCGCCGCAGGGCCGACCCCGTTCGCCCATCCCGCTTCCTGAAGCAGCAAGGTTAGCGGACCGGCGCGGCCGACTGTACAAGATGCGGGAGCCAGACCCGATAGGTGCGCATCGGCGACCGCAGGCTGGCGCGAATGCTCGCGCTCGCGTAGCCGTTCACCTCGGCCCAGGTCAACCCGACGCCGCCGGTCGGAACTACAGCAAAGGAAATGTCCCTGAAAATGCCGTTGCTGCTGATCATGTAGCCCGGCGGCCAATCGGCCTGGTTCTGCGCCGTCGAGGTGGCCCGCAGCGCATTGGGGATCGCGCCCTCTCCCTCTTCTTCCCACGCCACGTGGAGATATTGGCCGGCCTCGACCGCAATGCGCGGATTGCCGGCATAGCCCTCGGCCAGGGAGATGATCCGCGGCCACGTCCAGGCGGCCTGCCGGCCATAACTGTAAAGCACCTGCCACTCGCCGTCCACCCACACGATGTGCGCCTGGCCGTCGGCCGTGGCCGCAACGTCGGCGCCCAGCGAATCCACGTTAGGGCTGTCGGAGATGTCGAACGGCGGCGACCAGATGCCGTTGCGCAGCTGGCACAGGAAGATGTCGAAGTCGCCCAGGGACGATTCGTCGCGCGCCACACGGTCCTGCCAGGTCAGATAGATCGTGCCGTCGGCCGCAGCCGCGATGGCCGGCGCCTGCCCGCGGCCGCTCGGAACGGGCCGGTTGCTCCAGAACGTGCCGTCGTAGGTGCCATAGTAAGTGGTCCAATAGCCGGGCGTGTTATCCATCCACACCGCGTGGAGGCGCTGATCGGGCGTGAGCGCCAGCCGCGGCTGGGCCGAATAGCCGGTGGTGTAGGACATGTTGATCGGCAGCGACCAGGAGCCCCCGCGGCGGGCGATGTAATAGATCTCGTAGTTGCCCATGAAGAGATTGACGTAAGTCACGTGGAGCACATTGCTCCTGTCGGCCACCATGTGCGGCGCGAAGCCGTAGGCGATGAACTGCGGGCTGCTCCACGCCCCGGCCGACGAACGACTGGCATAGTAGAGCCGGCCGTCGGCATCCCATACGGCATGGCCGATCCCGTCGGAGGTGAAGACGATCACGGGATGGCCCGCGTTGGGCTGATCGCGCGCGATCGTCGTCGGCGCACCCCACGGCAGCGCGCTGGTCGCGGCCGTATGCTGGGTCGCGCCGGCCGCCGATGCCGGCCGTGGGGCCGTGCGCGCTACCCGGACCAGATTGGCCTGATACACGTTCGTCTGCACCGGCGTCGCGCGGACTTCCACCCACCGGCCCACCTCGGCCACCGAACGCGATTGATCTATCCACGTGTTCAGATCCACGTTGAGGTGGATGATCCGCGGATTGCCGATCGGATCGCTCGGGTCGAGCACCACATCCCACGTCGCCGACGTTCCGGCGCCGGCCGCCATGGCCACGATCGAGCCGGTGAGATGCGCATCCGGCTCGGCAAGCAGCACCCGGATGTAGATGGCTTCCAGGGTGCCATCGGCCAGGCGCATGGCCCGACACTCGACCGTGCGGCCGACCTGCTCATCGCCGAGGATCTCGGTGGCGGCGGTGACGTTGACGCGCCGGCCATCTATGATCCGGTAATCCGCGGCGATGGCGGTGAGCGTGCCGCGGAATTCTACGGTGGGCGCATCGGCCAAAACCCGAATCCAGCCGGCGCGCAGGCCGTTGGGCGTCATCGTCGCGCCCACCCAGAGCATGACATCCACGGCCGGCGTGCCGCTGATCACGGTGGAAGCCGTCACTTCGACGGGTGTGTCGTCCACCACCCACCAGGCCGGCAGCGCGGCGCCCATCTTGATCAGTTTGCCGACAAACTGGACCTGCGGTCCGGGCGAGCCGGCCGGCCGATCCACCACGATGAGGAGTGCATCGAACTCGCCGTTTGGCCGCGGCGAGGCAAAGACGATGACCCAGGCACCCAGCTCGGCCGGGCCGCTCTTTTTGACGATCGGCGTCGAGGGACTGACGTTGACAAGCCGGTTGCCTTCCAGATCGTTGCCGACCAGCCATTGCGTCGGCCCCTGGACGCGAATATAGCCCTCAAAGCGGATCGTCTCGGCATCCGAGGCCCCGGCGCGCGCGGAGGGCACGATCAGAAGCGCTTGCGCCAGGGCCAGGGCGATCAATGCCGTGGCCGTCAACGCGCTGATCAGCGAATATCGCGCCGGAAGCGGTGATAGGGTCTTCATGGAGGTAAAACCCCCAGATCTTTCCCGACCTGGAGCCTCGATTTCGTTGGACCTCAAGATGAACGTCTCGTTATCCGTTTACACAAATATACATACACAAATATACATCAAATTGGCAAAGCCGTCTATGTCTAACCTGACCATCGCTCGCCGGACATGCCAGAAACCCTCCCAGGTGCCTGGCATGTGAAGCGGCGTAAAGCGGTGACTCTATTCGAAGCGGTTGTAACGGTCGCGGTCGGTGTAGGTGTGACGGCAGGCGTCGGGCTTGAAATATGAGTTGGCGTAAGGGTTGGCGATGGCGGCGGTGTGCGGGTTGCGGTCGGCGATGGCGGCAGCGGTGTATGGGTTGCAGTCGGCGTGGCAGAAGGCATCAGGTGTTGGGTGTTGGTCGGCGTCGGGGTGCGCGTGGGCCGCGGGGTGCGTGTAGGCGTGACGCTCGGCACCGGAGTCGGCGGATAGACCAGCAAGATGCGCGCGACCAGCCGGCCATCGGCCAGGCGCAACGCGCGCACATCGGCCCAGCGGCCCACCATCGGCGGATCGCCCTGATATTGCGTGCGGTCGTCGAGATAGATCGTCTCGCGCGTTGCGCCGAGCAAGACGATTTTGTCTCGCCACACCACCTCGATCATGCCCGACAGATCGTGCTCGGGCAACGCATGGACGACCACGCGGCGGGCCCAGATCTCGCCGTTCGGCCGGCGTTCGGCATGAACCTCGGCCTGGCGGTCAATGGCGGGCTCCCCTTCCACCTCGGTCTCGGCCGTCACCTTGAAGACGATGTGGTTGACCGTCCACCACTCCCCCTCCAGCTTCTGGATCAGGCCCAGGAAATCCATCGGCTCAAGCGTTGGACCGGCCTTGCGCGTCACCGCGATGCGGGTGGCGACATAGACGTCCCCTTTGAGCACCCACATGGCCTGGACCGCGTCGCCGACCTGGGGATCGCCGACCAGGACGGTCTCGGCGGTCACGACTACGCGGCGGACGACATCGGCATCCTGGATGATCCAGGTGGCGTCCTGGCGGCCGACCAGGGTGCCCAGGTACTGGCCGGTTTGCGCGGTGGGCCGCGGCGGGGTGAGCGTGGGGCCGGCCGTGGGCGTGGCCGATGGGGTGCGCGTTGGCGTCCAGGTTTGGGTCGGAGTGGCCGTCGGGGTGGGCGTATCTTCGCTGGCCGGGCCGCGCTCGGCTGTAGCGGATGTCGGTTCGATCGCGGTCGGGGTGTCGGTGGGCGTCGGCGACGGGGGCTCGGGCGTAGCGGTCGGCGGCGCGGTCGGGGCCTCGGTCGCCGCGGGCGACGCGGAGCGGCTTGCGGCGGGGCTGATGTAAATGGCGACGGCCACCAGCCGGCCATCGCCGGGCGCGGTCAGCTCGACGAACGCGCGCGCGCCCACTTCGGGCACGCCCGCGATCTTCGTCTCTTCCGTGACGACCAGAGCGAGGCCCGCCACCTGCCATTCGCTGTCCGCGATCGCCTCGATCGGCCCGCTGATGCGCAGGAGCGCGACCGGCCGGCGCAAGACGGTGATGGCCTGCGCCTCCTGCACGCGTCGCGCGCCGATCATCTGCTCGACCTGCTCGCGGGTCGCGGCGTCGCGCGCCAGCGTCAATTGCACCTGCTCGGAGATCAGCTTCACCTGATAGAGGGGATCGCCGGGGAGCGCCTCGGCCGAGGCGGTGATGATCTGCGTGGCGGAGAGGCCGAGGAGCATCACCGCGATCAAGAGGGCCGCCAGCGCGTAGGCCGGCCGGCGCGGCCCGGCCAATCCGGCCAGGACGCCGGACCACCACGCCGTCAGGACATCGAAGAAGCCGGGCGCCGGCCGCCGGCCGGCCGCCATGCTCTGCGCGGCCGCCATGAAGCGCTGACGGCTGCGCGCGGCCACCTCCGGCGAGCGTGGGGGCACGGTCCGCTGGCGGCGGATCAGGCCGGCCGTCTCCAGCAGCGGCGTAAGCTCGGCCGTCTGCTCGGGATGCGCCCGCAGATAGTCGTCTACGGGTCGGCCGGCGAGCAGGAGCTCGACGCACTCGTTGAAGGCTTCTTCCAAAGACCGCTGACCGGTCGGTTGCTTCATGGCTGCATGATCCGACGCAGGGCGAGGATCGCCCGGTACTGCAGCGCTTTGATCGCGCCTTCGTTCTTGCCCATGATGGCCGCGACCTCGGCGATGCTCAAGTCCTCCAGAAAGCGCAGGGTGATCACCTGCGCCTGTTCCTCTGTAAGCTGTTTTAGTGCCGCCAACAGGTCCTCGCGATCCAGGGTGGCCTGGACCTGGCGGGACGGTTCTTCTTCTGCGGTTGCAATCGGCGGCGTCTCGTCTATGTCCACGAAGGACGCCCGGGAGCGCCGACGATAGTAATCAATCACCAGGTTGTGCGCGATGCGATACAACCAGCCCGAGAACGACGTCTGCCATCCCCGACCGGAGCGAATCGCCTCCAACATCCGCATGAAGACCTGGCCGGTCAGGTCTTCGGCCAGCTCGGCCTGGCCCACCCGATGATAGATGTAGGAGTAGATCCGTTCGACGTAGCGGTCGTAGATCTCGCCCAACGCCTGCGGGTCGGCGCGGCTGGCCCTCTCCAGAAGCGCCTGCAATTCAGGATCTTCTGAGCTCGCTTTGCTATCTTGTATGACGCTGAACGCGGCAAAAGATAACGCCCAAAGGAGCCAATTCAGGCCAGACATTGCCGATTTCCCGCGCCGTTCCTTCAGGCGCCGGCCCGGTCAGCGCGCCAGACAATCAGGATGCGCTGGACTGCGGTGGCGCCGGCCAGGGCGGCGATGAGCACGAGCGCCCAGAGGAGCGGTCCAAAGAGCAGGCCGATGATGAGCACCAGCAGGCGTTCGAAGCGCGTAAAGATGCCCTCCTTGCAGGCAAAACCCACCCCTTCGGCGCGGGCGCGCGCGTAGCTCACCATAAATGAAGCACCCAGGGCGGCCACGGCAAGCAACACGCCGGTTGGTTGATCGGTGTTGAGGTAGTACCAGACCACTCCGGTGTAGAGCAGCAGTTCGATCCAACGATCGAGGGTCGAATCGAGGAAAGCGCCGAAGCGGGAGACCTTGCCTTGCGTGCGCGCCATTGTGCCATCTACGGCATCGAAGGTGAGGGTGAGGATCAGCAGGCCGCCGGCCAGACGCAAGTGGCCGGCGGCGAGGATGACGGCAACCACGACGTTGAGCGCGAAGCCCAACAGGGTGGCGGTATTGGGGTGAAGGCCAAGGCGGGTCAACAGGTTCGCTACAGGTTGGATGACGCGAGCCCCCCAGGCCCGGGCCACGTTGGTCAACATGCCTCCTCCTGAAATGCGGAAATCGCTATCTCTTGCATCCCACGCCGATGCATGATACATTATAGCACAAGAGACCGCTTCTCGGAGAAGAGACATGTCGGCAGCGCTCCAGCAGGCCATCGAGCTTGTGCGCCGGGCCACGCATGCCGTGGCGCTCACCGGCGCGGGCATCAGCACCCCTTCTGGCATCCCCGACTTCCGCAGCCCCGGTTCCGGCCTGTGGAACCAGGTGGACCCGCTGGAGGTCGCCACCATCTGGGCCTTCTACGAGCATCCCGAGAAGTTCTACCGCTGGATCCGGCCCATCGCCCAGAAGCTGCGCAACGCGCAACCCAACGCGGGACATCGCGCCCTGGCCACGCTCGAACTGCACGACTTGCTGCGTGCCGTCCTGACTCAAAACGTGGATTCGCTACATCAGGCCGCCGGCAGCCGCCGCGTGATCGAGCTGCACGGCCATGCCCGTTCGGCCACCTGCCTGCAGTGCGGCCATCAGGTGGCCGCGGAAGCGCTGTGGGCCGCGGTGTTGGACGGCCGGCCGCCCGAAGCCTGTCCGCGTTGCGGTGGCCTCTTGAAGCCCGACGTGATCCTCTTCGGCGAACCGCTGCCCTATGCCGCGCTGCGCGCCGCCCAACAGGAAGCCTTGACCTGCGACCTGATGCTGGTGATCGGCACCTCGCTCGAAGTCATGCCGGCCGCCGACCTGCCGTTGTTGGCGAAGCGTCGCGGCGCGCGCCTGATCCTCATCAATCGCGATGTCACGCCCTACGACGCGGCCATGGACGTGGTGATCCGGGCCGACGTCGCCCGCACCCTGGCGGAGCTGGCGCGCGCGGCGCTGGCGTGAACGGCGATCAGCGCGTGGTCGCCAGCGTCGCCGCGTGGGTGCCGAGCGCCACGGCCTCCCGACAGGCCGCTGCGATGTCGCCGTCGGCCAGCCAGCGCGCCAGGAACGCCGCGTTGAACGCGTCGCCGGCCCCGGTCGCGTTCACCACCCGGGCCGGCGCCGCTGGAGCCCGATAGATGCGCCCTCCGTGCGCGGCCACGCAGCCGTCGCGATCCAGCTTGATGGCGACCACCTCCGCGTGGTCTTGCAGCGCGGCCAGGGCCGCCTCGGGAGCGGCCTGGTTGGTCAACGTCTGCGCCTCGTGGCGGTTGGGCAACAAGACGGCCACCCGGCCGACCATGGACCAGAAGCCGGCCGGCGTCAGCGCCAGCAGGGGCGCGTGCGAGCTGGGGTCGAGGCTGATCGGCACGCCGGCCGCCCGCGCCCGGGCCATGGCCGCCAGCGCGCCCCGACGGCTGTCGGCGTCGAGCAACACGTAGCCGACCACATGCAACAGCCGCGCCCGCTCGATCAGTCCCGCGGGCACGTCGGCCTCCGACCAGACCGCGTTCGCGCCGCGGTCGGGCACCATGGTCCGCTCGCCGTCCGGCTCCACGAGCACCTGGATGACGCCGGTGCCGCGGCGTTCGTCGAACACCAGCGCCGGCGTCACGCCTTCGCGGCGCAGGTCGTCGGCCAGCCAGCGGCCGAACGGATCCGCGCCGACGCGGCCCACGAAGGTCACCTCCTGGCCGAGCCGCGCCAGCCATACGGCCACGTTGGCGGCCGAGCCGCCCGGCATCAGGCGCACCTCGGCCGGCGCGTCGCTCCCGCGCACCAGGGGCGCGCGCAGCCGGCTCACGATGTCTACGGCGATGTCGCCCAGGACGACGATCATTTCCTCGTCTTTCTATCACGCTTGCCCGGCGATGTCTATCCTGAAATTCCCTGATTCGGGGCCATTTTAGCCGTCACGTGCCAGCCCGCCCTGGCTCCGCCACGCGGACCAAGGCGGGCTGGCACGTAAGCAATGGGAAGGTTTTGGCCCCATCGGCCCTTTCGAGTACAATGCGCTCCATGCCAGAACTCTACGACGCCTACATCTTCGATCTCGACGGCACCGTCTATCTGGGCGACGCGCTGCTCCCCACGGCCGGGCCGACCATCGCCCGGCTGCGCGAGCTGGGCCGACGCACCGTGTTCCTTTCCAACAACCCGACGCACACACGGGAGGAATATGCGGCCAAGCTGACCCGCCTGGGCCTGCCGACGCCGGCCGAAGACGTCATCAACTCATCCCTGGTGATGGCCGACTTCCTGCGCCGGCGGATGCCCGGCGCGCGCCTCTTCGTGGTGGGCGAACGGCCGCTGTGCGATGTGTTGGCGGCCGCCGGCTTCGAGCTGACCGAGGACCCGAAGCGCACCGACGCGGTGATCGCCAGCTTCGACCGCACCTTCGTCTACCGCAAGCTCCAGATCGCGTTCGACGCGATCCGCGCCGGCGCGCGCTTCTTCGCCACAAACAGCGACCGCTATTGCCCGGTGCCGGGAGGCGGCGAGCCGGACGCGGCGGCCATCATCGCGGCCATCGAAGCCTGCACCAACACCAAAGTCGAAGCAGTGGTGGGCAAGCCCTCGCGCTATATGGTGGAGGCGATCCTGAACGTGGTGAAACTGCCGCCGGAGCGGTGCATCATCACCGGCGACCGGCTGGAGACCGACGTGGCGATGGGACTGAACAGCGGCATGGCCGCCGCGCTCACGTTGACCGGAGCAACCGACGAAGCCGCGCTGGCCGCCTCGCCCATCAAGCCGACCTATGTGCTCCATCGGTTGGCCGATCTCCTGCCCGAAGCCGAGAGGCGCCGGCTCACGCCCGGCGCTCCGACCTCGTGACCTTCACGTGCACACGACCGAGTTGTCGGTGCCGTACTTATTGGGCCGATACTTGTCCGCATGCCAGTCGTTGTGCCACTCGCGGCCGTTGACCAGGTAGCGAAACTCGTATTCGCGGCCCTTCGCCAGCTCGAGCGTGATGCGCCAGCGGCCGTCGGCGCGGCTTTGCTCCATTTCGTCCCTGGTTGTATCCCAGTTGTTGAAATCTCCCACCAGGTTCACGCGCTCGGCCCAGATGCTCGAAGGAAGCTCGAAGGTCACCAGGACGGTGTCTTTGCCGGGTACCGGTTCTTTGTAGATCATGGTGTCACCCCCGCACATGCGCCTTTGCATGACCCCCGACAGCGCCGGCCGCGGCCATCGCGCGGCAGCGCTGGGCCTTGAAGCTTCATCTTTGGAAAAATTATAACACGGACTTGACGAAAAACGCAATCCCCCGTAAAATCAAGCTGCCTTGAGCATTGATGTGCATCGGGGGCCGGCCTGCGGGCCGGCTTCCGCGCGCTAATCGGACGGAATATCGTATGTTTGAAACGCTGCAAACCAAACTGAATGCCGTATTCGACAAGCTTGCGTCGCGCGGCCGCCTGTCCGAGCAGGACGTCGAGCTGGCCTTGCGCGAGGTGCGGCTGGCGTTGCTCGAGGCCGATGTCAATTACAAGGTCGTCAAAGACCTGGTGGCGCGCGTCAAAGAGCGCGCGGTCGGCGCGGAAGTGATGCGCAGCCTGACGCCCGCCCAGCAGGTCGTCAAGATCGTGCACGAGGAGCTGCTCAAGACGCTCGGCGAGCCGGCCCACCTGGACTTCTCCGGCACGCCGCCGCACGTCATCATGCTGGTGGGCTTGCAGGGCGCGGGCAAGACGACCATGGCCGGCAAGCTGGCGCTGACCATGCGCAAGAACAACCGCCGGCCGTTGCTCGTCGCGGCCGACACCTACCGGCCGGCCGCGGTCACCCAGCTCGAAGTGCTGGGCAAGCAGATAGATATCCCGGTGTTCAGCGAAGGCACTAAGGTGCCGCCGCCCGAAATCGTCAGCCACGCGCTGCGCCGGGCGCGCGAGGGCGCCTATGACGTCGTCATCCTGGATACGGCCGGCCGCCTGCAGATCAACGACGACATGATGCGCGAGCTGGAGCAGATCAAGGCGATCGCCAGGCCCAAGGAGATCCTCCTGGTCGCCGACGCGATGACCGGCCAGGAGGCCGTCAACGTCGCCAAGGGGTTCCACGAGCGGGTCGGCCTGACCGGCCTGATCCTGACCAAAGTGGACGGCGACGCGCGCGGGGGCGCGGCCATCTCCATGCGCGAAGTGACGGGCGTGCCGATCAAGTTCCTGGGGGTCGGCGAGAAGCTGGACGCCCTGGAGACGTTCCATCCCGACCGCCTGGCCACCCGCATCCTGGGCATGGGCGACATGCTCACCCTGATCGAAAAGGCCGGCGAGACGATAGATCGCGCCGAAGCGGAGCGGATGAGCCGCAAGCTGGTCAAGGGCGAGTTCAACCTGGAGGATTTCCTGCAACAGTTGCAGCAGGTGAAGAAGATGGGCCCGCTGACGCAACTGTTGGACATGATCCCCGGCATGGGCCGGTTGACGCAGAACCTGGCGCCCGAAGTGACGGACAAACAGTTCCGCCAGATCGAGGCGATCATCAACTCGATGACGCCGGAGGAGCGGCGGAACCCGCAGATCCTGAACGGCAGCCGCAAGCGCCGGGTAGCGCGCGGCTCGGGCACCACCGTGACCGATGTCAACGACCTGCTCAACCAGTTCCGCCAGATGCAGCGCCTGATGAAGCAACTGGGACAGGGCGGTCGCGGCCCGCGCGGGGGGCTGATGGATCTATTGCGCGGATGACCCCGGCTTCGGCCGGGTGACCGGAATTCGGGACCTTCGTCGTCCCTTATCAAAAAGGAGCAGAGAGAGAAATGGTTCGCATTCGATTGAGCCGACACGGCGCCAAGGGGCAGCCGTCCTATCGGATCGTAGTGGCCGACCAGCACGCGCCGCGCGATGGCCGGATCGTGGAAAGCATCGGCTATTACAACCCGCGCACCGAGCCGGAAACGATCAACGTCAACGTGGAGCGCGCGCGCTACTGGCTCAGCGTGGGCGCACAGCCGAGCGAAGCGGTCGAACGCCTGCTGAAGGCCGCCGGCGTCTATGCAGCTCAGGCCGCGCCAGCCGCCTGATCGGCGTTTCAAGGAGCGGGCGAAGGCGGTCGGACAGGGTCCGTGGCCCTGCGCCCCGTTCCCTTGAAACCGGAAAGGAGGCTGAGCCGTGAAAGAAAAGGAACTGGTCGAATACATTGCCAAATCGCTGGTGGACAACCCGGACAAGGTGACCGTCAAAGAGACGCACGGCGCCAGCGTCACCGTCCTGGAACTGCACGTGGACCGCGACGACATGGGCCGGGTGATCGGCAAGGATGGCCGGGTGGCCAACGCGATCCGCACGCTGCTCAAGGTGGCGGCCGGCGACCGCCGGGTGGTGCTGGAGATCGTCTGAAGCTGCGCTGATAAATGCACAAAGCGACGCGCGGGGGTGCTGCAAGGCGCCCCCGCTGCGCGTTACAGGGAGGGAAAAAATGGCATCTCGCGATCGGGAACCGACCGGCTATATCGCCATCGGCCAGATCGTCGGCGCGCACGGCATCCGCGGAGAGGTGAAGGTCGTGGTCATGACCGACTTCCCCGAGCGCTATCGCCCCGGCGCCAGGGCCTATCTCGGCACCGAGGCGGACTGCGTGCTGACGGAAATCGAGACCGTGCGGCCCCACAAAGGGGTCTTGCTGGTCAAGCTGGCGGCCGTGCCCGACCGCACCGCGGCCGAGGCGTTGCAGGGCCAATATCTGCTGATCCCCGAAGACCAGGCCATGCCGCTGGGCGAACACGAAAACTATGTCCACGACCTGATCGGCCTGGCGGTCGAGACGGTTGCCGGCGAGCCGCTGGGCACGCTCACCGAGATCCTCTTCACCCGCGCCAACGACGTGTACGTCGTCACCGGGCCGACGGGCGACGAGATCCTGTTGCCGGCCCTGCGCGACGTCGTCCTGCGCGTCGACCTGGCCGGCCGCAAGATGACGGTTGCCATCCCCGAGGGGTTATTGAGCCCGGCGGAAGATTGACAAAACCGCGGCCATCGAGTATGCTGGCTGCCACAAACCGGTTGTGTTGAGCTGGATGGTGTGCACCGATGGATCCTCTTGCCTACTGGATCGGCTTCAACAAGGTGCGCGGCATCGGCCCGGCGCGGTTGCGGGCGCTGCTCGACTACTTCGGCTCGGTCGAACAGGCGTGGATGGCCCCCGCCGATGCCCTGGCCGATGTCGGACTCGACCGCCGCTCGATCGCCAACCTGGTCGAGGCGCGGCGCACGTTGAACCTGGCCGCGGAGCTGGCCAGGGTACAGAAGGCCGGCGTCCAGGTGTTGACCTGGGAAGACGAGCGTTATCCCCAGCGGCTGCGCATGATCAACGACCCGCCGCCCGTGCTCTACATCCGGGGCGAGCTGCGGCCGACCGATGATTGGGCTGTGGCCATGGTGGGCACGCGCAAGGCCAGCGCCTACGGCAAGGAGGCGGCGCGCATCCTGGCGACCGACCTGGCGCGGGCCGGGGTGACGATCGTCAGCGGCCTGGCGAAGGGCATTGACACCCAGGCGCATCGCGCGGCCATAGACGCCGGCGGCCGGACGTTGGCCGTGCTGGGGAGCGGGGTGGACATCATCTATCCCTATGAAAACTTCAAGCTGGCGCAGGAGATCATCGCTCACGGCGCGCTGATCAGCGAATATCCCCTGGGCGCCGCGCCCGAAGCCACCAACTTCCCCCCGCGCAACCGCATCATCAGCGGCCTGAGCCGCGGGGTGATCGTGGTGGAGGCCGGCGAACAGAGCGGCGCGTTGATCACCGCCGACTTCGCGGCCGATCAGGGCCGCGATGTCTTCGCGGTGCCGGGGAGCATCTTCCAGCGCGGGAGCATCGGCACGAACCGCCTGATCCGCGACGGCGCGACGCCGGTCCTTTCGGCCAACGACGTGCTGGAGGCGCTCAACATGACGAGCGTCTCCCAACACGTGGAGGCGCAGATGCTCCTGCCCACCGATGCGACCGAGGCGCTCCTCTTCGAGCAGTTGGGCGAAGAGCCGCGACACATAGACGAGATCGGCCGCGCCACCGGCCTGCCGATCGCCACCGTATCGAGCACCCTGGCGGTGATGGAGCTCAAGGGGTTGGTCCGCACGGTGGGCGGCATGAACTATGTGCGGGCGCGCGAGAGCGGCCCGGTGTACAAGATAGATTGACGGAGAACAGGCAAAGATGCTGTATGCAGTGATCATGGCCGGCGGGTCGGGCACGCGACTGTGGCCGTTGAGCCGCAAGGGCCGGCCCAAGCAGGCGCTGAAGCTCGTCGGCGAGCGCACCATGTTCCAACACGCGGTGGACCGGCTGGCGCCCCTCTTCTCGCCGGAACGCATCTTCGTGGTGACCAGCCCGGCCATGGCCGAGATCTTGCGGCCGCAAGCCCCCGAGCTGCCCGCGGCCAACTTCATCCTGGAGCCGGCCGGCCGCGATTCCGCGCCCGCGGCCGGATTGGCGGCCATCACCCTCTTGCATCGCGACCCCGAAGCCGTGATGGTCATGTTGACTGCCGATCACTACATCCAGGACACGGCCGGCTTTCGGGCCGCGCTGGCGGCCGCGGCCGAAGTGGCCGGCGACGGCACGATCGTCACCCTGGGCATCCGGCCCACCTTCCCTGCGACCGGCTTCGGCTACATCCACCTGGGCGAGGCGCAGACCATGATCGGCGGCCTGCCCGTCTACCGTTCGGCCGGCTTCGTCGAAAAGCCCGACGCCCGCACGGCCGAACGCTTCCTGGAGAGCGGCCGTTACGTGTGGAACAGTGGCATGTTCGTGTGGCGGGCCGACCGGCTGATGGCCGAGTTCGCCGGCCAACAGCCGGCATCGCACGCCGCGCTGCTGCGGATCGCCGCGGCGCTGGACACGCCGGCCGCGGCCGAGGTGCTGGCGGCCGAGTGGCCCAACGTGCGCAAGATCTCCATTGACTACGGCATCATGGAGCACGCCGACCGCGTCTCGGTGATCCCGGTCGAGATCGGCTGGAGCGACATCGGCAACTGGGCCTCGCTGCTCGACATCCTGCCGCGCGATGCCGACGGCAACGTGGTGACCGGCGACGCGCTCCTGCTCGACGCGCACAACTGCCTGGTGCGCAGCGAAGGCCGGCTGATCGCGGCCATCGGCCTGCAAGACCTGGTGATCGTCGAGACGGCCGACGTGGTGCTGGTGTGCGCCCGCGATCGGGTGCAAGACGTGCGAGATGCGGTGAACCGCCTGGCCGCTGCCGGCAAAACCCATTACCTTTGATTTGGATTGCGGCGCCCCGGCGTCGCTTTAGCTCGCTCTGGATTGCGGCGCTCCGGCGCCGCCTTAGCTCGACCGTGAGTTTGGCATGACCGAACGCGACCCTGTCATCGAAGAACCGACGCCTTCTGCGCCGGCCCAACCCTTTCAAGCGTATTGTCTGAAGTGCAAGGCTCAACGCATGGCGCAGAACGGCCGCGCCATCTTCATGGCGAACGGCCGGCCGGCCGGCGAAGGAACCTGCCCGGTGTGCGGCGGCCGCCTCTTCAAGATCGGCGCGCTGCCGGAACACGCGCAATTGACCCCGCCCGGCCGCGCGACGGCTTCCGCGCCACCCCGCGCCGCGGCTCCGGCGAAGACCGGCCGCAAAGCCGCGGCCGCGCGGCCGGCCGAAACGCCCAAAGAAAGCAAGGCCCCTGAAAAAACCGCCGGCGGCAACAGCCGGCTGGTGATCGTGGAATCGCCGGCCAAGGCCCGCACGGTGGGCCGCTTCCTGGGCAAGGGCTACGAGGTGCGCGCGTCGGTCGGCCACGTGCGAGACCTCTTGAAATCCAGGCTCTCGGTAGATGTGGAACACGACTTCCGGCCGACCTATCGCGTGCTGGACGAGAAAAAGGAGGTCGTCAAAACGCTGAAGCAGGCCGCGGCCAACGCCCGCGAGGTCTACCTGGCGACCGACCCCGACCGCGAAGGGGAAGCCATCGCCTGGCATCTGTTGGAGGCGGCCGAGATCCCGCCGGAGCGGGCGCGCCGCGTCGTGTTCCACGAGATCACCCGGCCCGCCATTGACGAGGCGTTCGCCCATCCGCGCGGGATAGACATGCGGCTGGTGGACGCCCAACAGGCGCGGCGCATCCTCGACCGGCTGGTGGGCTACCAGGTGAGCCCGCTGTTGTGGGATCGCGTGAAGAGCCGCCTTTCGGCCGGCCGGGTGCAGACGGTGGCGTTGCGCCTGATCGTCGAACGCGAGCGCGAGATCGCGGCCTTCGTGCCGGTGGAATACTGGTCCATTGATGCCGACCTGGCGCAGGTGGCCTCGCGCGGCCAGGCGACCCGGCCCAGCTTCCTGGCGCGGCTGGTGCGCATCCGGGGCCAGGAGGCCGACCTGAAGAACCGGGCCGACACCGATGCCATCCTGGCCGACCTGGAGGCCGCGGCATACCGTGTGGCCGCGGTCAAGCGCGGGGAACGCCGGCGCCGGCCCAATCCGCCCTTCACCACCAGCACCATGCAACAGGATGCCGGCCAAAAGCTAGGCATGACCGCGCAGCGCACCATGCGCGTTGCCCAGGAGCTCTACGAAGGGCTGGACATCGGCGAGGGCGGGGTGGTCGGCCTGATCACCTACATGCGCACCGATAGCGTCAACGTGGCCGCGGAGGCGCAGGCCGAGGCGCGCACCCTGATCGCCGAGACCTTCGGCCCGGAGTTCGTGCCGCCGGAGCCGAACATCTATCGGACGCGCTCGAAGAACGCGCAGGAAGCGCACGAGGCCATCCGGCCCACTTCGTGTCGGCGCACGCCGCAGATGTTGCGCGACAAACTCTCGCGCGATCAGTACCGCCTGTACGAGCTGATCTGGCAGCGCTTCGTCGCCAGCCAGATGGCGGCCGCCATCTACGATACGGTGGCCGTAGATGTGACGGCCGGCCCGCCCGGGGCGGCCGAGCAGCCCTATCTCTTCCGGGCCAGCGGATCGGCCGTGCGCTTCCCCGGGTTCCTGATCGTCTACGCGGGCGGCGCCGCGGGCCCGGCCGAAGGGGCCGCGACCGCCGAGCGGGAGAACGGCCCGGCCGCCGGCCAGAACGGCGACGCCGGCAAGGAACGCGAAAACGGCGACGCGGAAGCAGGAGCGGCCGCTCAAAATCCTCTCCTGACGCAGCTCGCGGCGGGCGAGGCGCTCGATCTCTTGCGGCTGATCCCCGAGCAACACTTCACCCAGCCGCCCCCGCGCTATACCGAGGCCACCCTCGTGAAGGCGCTGGAAGAGAACGGCATCGGCCGGCCCAGCACCTACGCCGCGATCATTTCGACCATCATAGATCGCGGCTATGTCGAGCGCCAGGAGCGCAAGCTGGTGCCGACCCAACTCGGCTACACGGTCAACGATCTGCTCGTGCAATATTTCGATCCGATCTTTAACGTCGGGTTTACCGCGACCATGGAAGAGCATCTCGACGGCATCGCGCGCGGGGAAGAACAAATGGTGCCGGTGTTGCGCGAGTTCTACGAGTCCTTCGCGCCGCAACTGGCCCATGCCGAACAGACGATGCAGAAAGTGGCGGTCGAGCCGGAGAAGATCGGCGAGGCGTGTCCCGAATGCGGCGGCGAGCTGGTGATCAAGCAGGGGCGCTTCGGCCGCTTCATCGGTTGCGCCAACTATCCGACCTGCCGCTATACCCGGCCGTTGGTGGCCCGGCTCGGCGTTAAGTGCCCCAAGGACGGCGGCGAGCTGGTCGAGCGCCGCACGCGCACCGGTCGGGTATTCTACGGCTGTGCGAACTATCCACAGTGCGACTTCACCTCGTGGCGCCGGCCCCTGTCGCAACCGTGCCCCAAGTGCCAGGGGCTGCTGGTGGCGGCCGGCAAGGATTGGGCCGAATGCACGGCCTGTCACGAGCGGGTGAAGATCACCTGAACAATCGTGGCCCTGGAAGGCGACGCCGACGCAACACCAAGGGGATGATGTCCTGGTGCAAGAACATCTGGACCGCTACATCACGTATCTGGCGGCCGAACGCGGAGCATCGCCGCATACGATCGCCAATTATCGCCGCGAGATCGCCGAGCTGGCCGCATTCGCCCGCGAGCAGGGGATCACGGCCTGGGACCAGGTGACGCCGGTGCTTCTGCGCCAATGGCTGGCGGCCCTGCACAAGCGGGGACTGGCGAAGGCGAGCATCGCCCGCCGGCTCTCAGAGGTGCGGGCGTTTTATGCTTATCTCCACAGCCGCAAGCTGGTGGAGACGAACCCGGCCCAGGCCGTTTCCGCGCCCAGGTTGCCGCAACGCCTGCCGCGTCCGCTGACGCAAGAGGAGGTGAAGGCGCTCCTGGCCGCGCCCGATCCCGCCACCCCGCAGGGCCAGCGCGATCGGGCCATGCTCGAGCTGCTGTACGCCGGCGGCCTGCGGGTGAGCGAGCTGCTGATGCTCGACGTCGGCGACGTGGACCTGGCGCAGGCCGAGGTGCGAGTCTTGGGCAAAGGGGCCAAAGAACGGATCGTCTTGATCGGCCGGCCGGCCGTGGAGGCCGTGCGCGCATATCTGGCCGACGGCCGCGAGCGGCTGTTGGCCGCCCGCGGCGCCGATCGGCCGGGCCGCCGGCCGACCGCGCTGTTTCTCAACCGCTTCGGCGAGCGGCTTTCGGTGAGCATGTTCACCCGCACGCTGCACGAATACGCCCGCCAGGCGGGCATCGCACACGAGGTGACGCCGCACATGTTGCGGCATAGCTTTGCCACCCACATGCTCGACGGCGGCGCCGATCTGCGCTCGGTGCAGGAGCTGTTGGGCCACGAGAGCCCGGGCACCACCCAGATCTACACCCACGTCAGCCAACCGCACCTGCGCGAGACGGTGCTCAGCGCGCACCCGCGCAGCCGGCGAAATCGCACTGAAGACAAGGACGCCCATCATGACATCTCAGGAGACACCGATCCAAAACCGCCTGAAGCGGCTGCGTGAACTGCTGGCGCAAGCCCAGCTCGACGCTGTCCTGATCAGCCAACCCGAGAATCGCCGCTACTTCAGCGGCTTCACCGGCTCGACCGGCTGGTTGCTCATCTCGGCCGACCTGGCCCTCTTTGCGACCGACTTCCGCTACTACGAGCAGGTCGCGCTGGAGTGCCCCGATTTCGAGCTGGTCAAGATCACCAACGGCCTGACCGACGTATTGCCCACCATGATCGCCCGCGCCGGCGCGCAGACGGTCGGCTTCGAGGCCGATTCCGCCACCTATGCCGCCGCCCAGGAGTGGATGGCGGCGACCTCGGATTGCCGGTGGATGCCCGTCAAGGGCTGGGGGATGCAGTTGCGCGCGATCAAAGACGCGTCGGAGCTGGCGACCATGCGCGTTGCCATCGCCCTGGCCGATGACGCGCTGGCGGCCGTGCTCCCGCAGATCCGGCCGGGCATGACCGAGATGGAGATCGCCTGGCGCATCGAGAGCTACATGCGCACCCACGGCGCGGAAGGTGTGGCGTTCGAGCTGATCGTGGCGGCCGGGCCGAACGGCGCGCGGCCGCACGCCCGGGCCGGCCAGCGGCCGGTGCAGGCGGGCGAGCCGATCGTCATTGACATCGGCGCGCGCGTGGCCGGCTACTGTTCCGATCTGACGCGCACCGTTTGCCTGGGCCGGCCGGCCGACCCCGAGCGCTTCTGGGAGGTGTACAACACCGTCCTGCGCGGCCAGGTAGCCGCGGAGGCCGCACTTCGACCGGGCATGACCGGCCAGGCCGGCGATGCCGTGGCCCGCGAGCTGATCGCGGCCGCGGGCTACGGCGACTGCTTCGGCCATGGCCTGGGCCACGGGGTGGGCCTGGCGGTCCACGAGGAGCCGCGGCTTTCGCGCACCAACACCGCGGCGCTGCCCGCCGGCGCGGTCGTGACGGTCGAGCCGGGCATTTATCTGCCCGGCTGGGGCGGGGTGCGCATCGAAGACATGGTCCTGTTGACCGACAACGGCGTCGAGGTGTTGACGGCCGCGCCGAAGGACCCGATCCTGCCGCTGTAACGCGCGGCGTTCACACACCACCGAGGCATCAGGATGATCCTGCGCAAGTTCTCGCTTACTCCCTGGCTCGTCATCGCCGCGCTGGCCCTGCTCTGCGGGGTGGTGATCGGCTGGCAGGTGATCGGCTGGCAGCTTTGGCCCGTCAAATGGACCGCGGTCTTGCCGGTGGACCTCAACGAGGCCGACCGCGAGCAATATCTGGACATGGTCGCCGAGTCCTACGTGCTCAACAAGGACCTGTCGCTGGTTCGACAGCGGCTGGCGTCGTTCCCCCCGGCCGAACAAGAGGCGCTCGTGGCCGATGTGACGACCCGGCTCGCCAGGCGCCTGCAATCCACCGAGAACATCCTGGTGTTGGGCGCGGATCAACGGCCCGGGTGGGAAGCCTGGCGCACCGATTCGATCATGGTCGTGGCGATTGATCTGCCGCGGCAACAGGTGGGCGTGATCAGCATTCCGCGCGACCTCTACGTGGAGGTGCCGAACTACGGCAAAGAGCGGATCAACGCGGTGGACTACATCGGCGAGAAGACCAAAGCGCCCGGCGGGGGGCCCGGCCTGGTCTCGCGCGTCATTTCCGCCACCCTGGGCATCCCCACCCAACACTACGCGCGCATCCAGATGGACGGCCTGGCGCGGCTGATCGACGCGCTGGGCGGCGTCACGGTGACGCTCGACTGTCCGCTCTACGAGCGGACGCCGAACGACGCGCTGCCGGCCGGTTACGAAGAATGGACGTTGCCGGCCGGCCAGGTATGGCTCAACGGCGACGCGGCGCGCAAGTTCGCCACCTATCGCTATGTCACGTCCGATTTCGGCCGGATCCAGCGTCAGCAACAGTTGATCTGGGCGATCCGTAACCGGGCTTTGCAGTCCGACATCATCCCCCGCATCCCCGAGCTGTGGAAGGCCTTTTCCAACATGTTCGTCACCGACCTGGGGCTGATGGACGTGATCCGGCTGGCCAACTTCGGCATCAAGCTCAAGCCGGCCGACGTGCACGGCCTGATCATCGGTCCGCCGATCGTCAAGGATCACATCACCGAGCGCGGCGAGATGGTCCTGGTCATCGGCGACCGCGCGGAGCTGGAAGCCCGCAAGGAACGGCTTTTCCTCGGCAAACCATTGGAGCAGTTGGGGCGCAGCGAGCCGGGCAAGCCGAAGGAGTGCCCGCCGCCGCCCGCGCCTTGATCCGAGCGGAGAAACGCGCGACCTGCGTTCACACGAGGAGGGGTGAGATGTCCAACAATGGCGCAAACGAACGACCTGCGTGGTTGATCCCGGCGATCAGCTTCCTCATCGGATTGCTCATCGGCTGGTGGGCCATCGGATGGGGGGTGTGGCCGGTGAAGTGGACGAACGCGCTGCCGGTGGACCTGCGGGCCGAGGAGCGCGATCAATATCTGACCATGGTCGCGGAATCGTATGCGGCCACCCGCAACGCCGACCTGGCCCGCGAACGGCTCAAGTCGTGGCCGGCCGACGAGCTGGCGCAACATCTGGCGAACCTGCGCCAGCGCGTCGGCCCCAACACGCCGCAGGCGGCGCAGGTGCAGGCGCTGGCCGAGCTGATGGCCGTGGCAAAGCCCCCGGCGGCCGGACCGCAGGTGCCCACCAAAGCGCCGACCCCCGTCGGCCGGCCCACCCCTGCGCCCGCGGCCATCGTGGATTTCGGCGCCGTGTTGCGCGGGGTGGCCACCGTCCTGCTCTGGCTTCTCTTCTTCGTCGTCGCCATCGTGGTGGCCTATCGGCTTTGGAACCGCTGGCGCAAGGCGCATCAGGTGCAGCCGACGGCCGCTATTGACACGAGCGCGCGCACGCGCCGACCGGCTCCGCCGGTGCAACGGCCGCTGGCCGAAAGCGTCGAAGAGCCGCGTCCGGTCTGGGTCCAGGAAGAAGCCGCCGGCGAACCCGAAGCCGGCTTCTTGCCGGTCGAGCCGACCGCTCAGGAGCCGGTCGTTGCACCTCCGCCGGTCACGTCCATCCCGCGGCCGCCGGCTGTGTCCCCGCGGCCCCCGGCCCGGCCCCTGACGCCCGTAGGTTCCGGGCCGGCCGGCGCGTTCACCCGCATCGGCGAATACCAGGCGATCTATCAGATGGGCGAGCCCGACTACGACGAGGCGTTCGATCTGACCGACCCGGCGGGCACCTACTTGGGGCAATGCGGCCTGGCACTGCACAATCCGATCGGCCGCAATCACGACCAGGCGGCCGCGCTGGAAGCATGGCTGTGGGACGGCAAGGACCCCGACACCCAGGTCAAGGTCTTGATGAGCGAAGGCGCGTACCGCGACACCGCATTGCGCGAGCAGTTGCGGGGCGATCACGAGGCGATCGCGATCCGGCCGGGCACCGAGTTCGAGCTGGAAACGCATCGCCTGCTGCTGCGTGGACGGGTCGAGAGGGCCGAGTACGCCGACCTGGAACCGGCTTACACCATCTTTTCCGAGGTTGTCGTGCGGTTCCGGGTGGATTGGAACGGAGCAACCGACTGATCCATGCGGTGGGCCCGGCGATCCGATCGCCGGGCCTGCCGCATGTTCCTTCAAACGCGTGCTTCGGGATCGAACAGCTTCTTGTACTCCGAGATGGCGTAGCGATCGGTCATGCCGGCCAGATAATCGCAGATCACGCGCTCGGGGCCATCTGGGCCGTGCTGAATGCGGGCCTGGATCTCGTAGGGAAGCTGGAGCGGCTCCTCCAGGTAGGCGTGGAACAGCTCGGTGAGAAGCCGATGCGCTTTGCTCGCCATGCGCATGACGCGTGGGTGGCGGTAGAAGCGCCGCAGCAGGAACGCTTTGAGCTCGCGATTCATCTCCAGCATTTCCGCCGAAAAGCCGGCGATGTTGTGGCCGATGGCCCGCACCTCATCCGCGCTGGCCGGCGACAGCTCGGCCAGGCGGGCCGCGGTCGCCTGGATCGCGTCGGTGACCTCCATGCCGATCAGCCGGCGGATGACGCGGGCCCGCAAGAGATCGTCCAGCCGCCGATCGGCCGACTCCCCCAGGGAACGCACGACGACACGCCAGAGCGCCAGCTCGCGCACCTCGAACGGATCGAGCAGGCCGCTGCGCAGGCCATCCTCCAGATCGGCCGTGTTGTAGGCGATCTCGTCGGCCAGGTTCGCCAGCTGGCATTCGAGGGTGCCGGCCAGCTCGGGCTCGTATCCCGAAGCGTCGGTTACGTCGTAATCGGTGTCGTGCTTCACCAGCCCCTCGCGCACCTCGTAGGTCAGGTTCAGGCCGGGAAAATCGGGGTAACGCTCCTCCAACAGGGTCACGATCCGCAATGTCTGGCGCTGGTGGTTGAAGCCGCCGTGATTGTGCATCAGCGCGTTCAGGGTGGTTTCGCCCGTGTGGCCGAAGGCCGGATGCCCCAGGTCGTGCGCCAGGCAGATCGCCTCGGTCAGGTCTTCGTTGGCTCCCAGTGCGCGCGCCAGCGTGCGGCCGAGCTGGGCCACCTCGATGGTGTGGGTCAGGCGATTGCGGTAGTGATCTCCCTCGTGGTAAACGAAGACTTGAGTTTTATACTCGAGGCGGCGGAACGCGGTGGTGTGGATGATGCGATCGCGGTCGCGCTGGAACGCGGTGCGGTAGGGGTGCTCTTCCTCGCCATGTTCGCGGCCGCGACTGGCCGCGCTGGCCATGGCATAAGGCGCCAGGACGGCGCGCTCGCGCGCCTCGATCTCTTCGCGCGTCAGGAACATGGCTCCCTCCGAAGCATCGTACTACGCAGTCAGAGCATCCCATTGCTCGGCCAGGGTGGCGAACCCGCTCAGATCCAACAGCTCGAAGTCATCCGGCGCGATGCGCGCCTGGGCCAGGATCGCCTGGATGATGCGGTCGAGCATCTCCACGGGCAGGTCGGGCACGCGGGCGATGTTCGAGCGCACCGAGCGGCCGGCGACCGGCGTATGCACGGCGAACGTGACCAGCGCCAGGTGGCCGTTCGGCTTGATCTTGGTGTAGATCCGGTGGCGCAACTGCGTGCGTTGACCCTCGGCCGAGCGAAAACAATAGAGCTTCCAGAGCCGCTCGTCCTTTTGAAGCTGAAGCAGATCTTCGTCCAGGAGATCGCTCAATACTTCCGTTCCGGCCGGACCGGACAGGCGAGATGGATGTACGGTCATAAAATTTATCAAACGCTCCTCGATCTTTCGTGATCAGTGTACATCGAGATAAGCGCGCTGTCAACCCAAGAATGGCGACGCGGGGTCGCGGTGAAGATTGAACGGTGGGGCGACCGAGGTCGCGGCTAAGGAGCCGGCGGCTGGGCGTCGGCCTGCGCCGACGCGTGTGCGCATGTCCGCACCCACGGAGGTGGGTGCGGCGGCGAGCGACCGAATGGTGGGGCGATTGAACGGTGGGGCGACCGAGGTCGCGGCCCATTGGCGACCGAGGTCGCAGCTAAGGAGCCTGCGGCTGGTCGTCGGCCTGCGCCGACGACGCGCACCCACGCAGGTGGGTGCCGCGGCGCCACGCGCCCCTTAGCCGCGATTTCAATCGCCCGCAACACGCGGCCGCGACACCGACGACGC
>DAOTZV010000080.1:0-21475 GCA_034434235.1 Anaerolineae bacterium | reverse complement strand
TCCCAACTGTACCAGACGCCGGTGGTCAACCCCACAGAGTTCGCGGCGTAGACTGTCGCTGCGTGGCCGGGCTGATTGTTCCAGGTTACGCCCGTTTCGGTCCAACTCGCGCTCACGCGGTGGACGTTGATTGTGTTCGTAGACGCGCCACCGGAGTAGGCATACCGTAGGTAGAGCTGCAGGGAAGCGCTCTGGATGACCTGGCCGGCGGGGATGGCCGAGAGGTCGAAGCGGATCAAGGCGCGGCCGCGATCGGGGAACTCCTGCCCGGGGCATTCCTCCGAGCCGACCTCAAGCTGGGTAGCGGTGCCGTAGTTGCTATTGGGCAACGAGTAATTGACCCAGGCATCGGCAACGGGGTAGAGGGTGGTGCTGGCAGCGATGTTGGCGGGCGAGCCGGTGGTGCTGAGGTCTGCGGCGGAGGAGGTCGCCAGGCCGATGCCAAGAACGACTAACAGGAAGATCACGCTGACAGAAAGGGCTTCTTTCATCTGTCACCTCCTCGAAAAGAAGCCAGGAGATCAGATTGTCATCGGTCGGCGAAACTCACGATGATGGAGCGCTGTTCACCTCCTTTCTGCACGGACTACATCCTGCCCTTGATGCCCATCTGGAATCATAATACTATCATGCCAACCGCTTGTCAATACTGAATCTAATGCTATAATAACCATGCGGAACCTGCCTGCGAACGAGAAAGAGACGCGCATGTCGCCGAACAGCCATGTGGCCGACGGCCGAACGGATCCGGAGCAAACCGGTACTGCGCCGCAGCTCCAAGTGCCCTGGGATGCTGTTTGCGCGGCCCTGCCGATGGCGGCCGTGCTCTATGATGCCGCCGGCCGATCGGTGTGGGCGAATAGGGCCGCGCGCGCGGCTTGGGGGACGGACGAGGCCCCCTCGGTCGCGATGCTCCCCGCCGAACAACCAGCAGAGCAGATCCCGCTCCTTCGTTCTCCGTCCAACGGGCCATCTCCTGTCGCTCGCGCGCTGACGGGCGAGGTCGTGCGCGGCGAGCGCGGGGTGCTCGTCAACGCGGCCGGCGAGCGCACGACCGTGCAGCTCTGGGCCGCGCCCGTGTATCAAGGGAGCACCATCATCGCGGCCATCGTCCTCTGGCGCCCGGCCGATGACGCGAGCGCCTATGCCGACCTGGAACACTCACAGGCCGTCACCCGGCGCCTGGTCGAGATGCAAGAAGCCGAGCGCCGGCGCGTGGCCCGCGAGCTGCACGACGAAGTGGGCCAGGCCCTCACCGCCGTCAAGATCAACCTCCAGGCGCTCGAACAGCAAAACAACGATCCCCTTCTGGCCGCCCGGCTGAAGGATAGTCGTGGTCGAGCGCGCGCTGCAACAGGTGCGCAACATCTCGCTCGACCTGCGGCCTTCGCTGCTGGACGACCTGGGCCTGGTGCCGGCGTTGCGCTGGTACGTGGACAACCAGGCGCGTCGGGCCGGACTGACGGCCAGCTTCACCGCCACACCGGCCGATCTGCGCCTGGCGCCCCCACTGGAGACCAACTGCTTCCGCGTGGCCCAGGAGGCGATCACCAACGTGATCCGCCATGCGCACGCCACCCGCCTGGACGTGATCCTGGATAGCACCGGCCACGGCGTCCGGCTGATCGTGCGGGACAACGGCATCGGGTTCAACGTGGCCCATGCGCTGGAACAATCCATGCGCGGCAAGAGCCTGGGCCTTTCGGGCCTGCGCGAACGCGCCGCGCTCGCCGGGGGCCGCGTGGACATCTTCTCGAAGAAGGGCCACGGAACCGAGGTGCGCGCCTGGTTCCCCAACGAGCCGGACACAACCACCGGGTGCGAAGGATCGGCCCCGGATCGAGGAGCATAGATGCCGCCGATTCGTGTCCTGTTGGCCGAGGATCATGCCCTGGTACGGGCGGGCTTTCGCGCCCTGCTGGAAGATTTGCCGGACATCGCAGTGGTGGGAGAGGCGTCCGATGGCCAGGAGGCGTTGCGGCTGGTGGCCGAGCTGCATCCCGACGTGGTGCTGATGGACATCGCCATGTCGGGCGTAAACGGGCTGGAAGCGACCGGCCGCATCGTCCAAACGTGGCCCGACGTGCGGGTGGTGATCCTCTCGATGCACGCCAACGAGGAATACGTGTGGCAGGCGTTATGCGCCGGCGCGCGCGGCTATCTGCTCAAGGATGCCGGCATCGGCGAGCTGGAGCTGGCCGTGCGGGCCGTCGCCGCCGGCGACACTTACCTGAGCCCGCCGATCTCCAAACAGGTGATCGCCGGCTACATCGGCCGCACCGGCATCGCCGCGCCGGGCCGTCCCGGCGCGGCCGATCTCCAGATTCCCCTCACCCCGCGCCAGCGCCAGGTGCTGCAACTCCTGGCCGAAGGGCACAACGTCAAAGAGATCGCCCGCCAGCTCGACATCAGCGAAAAGACGGTCGAAACCCATCGCACGCAGATCATGGAGCGCCTCCAGATCTTCGACCTGCCGGGGCTCGTCCGGTATGCGCTGCGCGTGGGGCTGGTGAAGGCCGAATGACCGGCTCAGGAAAATCCTGAGCCTCTCTCAGGGTTTCCCCGATAGCTCACTCTTCTCTTTTCTGCTATGGTAGAGCCATGTCACCTATCCGTGTTCTGCTGGTAGACGACAGTCCCGAGTTTCTGGAATCAGCGGCCGGGTATCTGGCAACCCACCCCGATCTGCGCGTGGTGGGCCGCGCACAGTCGGCGCAGGCCGCGCTGGAACTGGTGGCCGCGCTGCAACCCGACCTGGTGCTGATGGATATCGCGATGCCCGGCGTCAACGGCCTGGAGGCCACCCGCCAGATCAAGGCGCGGCCTGCGCCGCCGCGGGTCGTGATCTTGACGCTACACGACAATCCCGAATATCGCCACGCGGCCGCGGCTGTGCGCGCCGACGGGTTCATCGCCAAGTCAGACTTCGGCGCCCAGTTGCTGCCGACCATCCGTGCGCTCTTTGCCATAGAAGGAGGTAAGGCGTTGGATCGGCCTCGAACGAAACACATCCTGGTGGTAGACGATTCGCAGACGATGCGCCGCATGATCATCGCCTCGTTGCGCGGATTGCCCGGCCTCACCTTCGACGAGGCCGGATCGGGCCTGGAGGCGATCGAGCGCCTGGCGCTGACGCCGGTGGACCTGATCACCCTCGACCTGAACATGCCCGACATGCACGGCCTGGAGGTGATCCAGTTCGTGCGCCGACATCACGCCTATCGCACCATCCCGATCGTCGTCGTCACCACCAAGACCGAAGAGCTTTCGCGCACTTCAGTGCTGGCGGCCGGCGCCGACCACTACATCACCAAGCCGTTCAGTCCCCCGGCGTTGGCCGCGCTGATCAGGGAGATCCTACAACTGTAGCGCCGCCGGTTCCAGGCGCAGGGAGTAGATCCTGTGAGCACCATCGAATCTTCAGACGAGGCGTTCCTGGCTTCATTTCTGGAGGACTACTACGCCGAATGCGACGAGCATCTGGCCGCGATCCGCCGCGGGCTGTTGGCCCTGGAGTCCTCGATCGGCCAGGGACAGCTCGATCAGGGCGTCGTGGAAGAGGTCTTCCGCGGCTTCCATTCCCTGAAGGGGCTATCGGGCATGGTGGGAGTGAAGCCGGCCGAACAACTGGCGCATCACGCCGAGAGCTACATGCGCCTTTTGCGGCGGAAGGAGATCGCCCTGAACGCAGACGCGCTCGAGGCCGTGATCGCCGCCACCCGGCTGCTGGAACAGGTGATCGCCGCCTGGCGCCGCGGAGAACCGACCCCCGATCTGGATGAAATGCTCGCGCGCCTGAGCGACCTGAGCGCGGCAAAGGCGGAAGCGGCCGGCCCGCCGCCCCCGTCCCCTCCGCCCCCGCCGGTTGCCGCGGCCGCCGGCCCGCCGCCCAAACCAACGCCCCCCGCAGAGGCCGCTCTCACCGAGGAGGAGAGCCGGCGCCTGGCGGCTGCGCTCCAGAGGGGCAAGCAGGCATGGCAGATCACCTTCACGCCATCGCGCGACCTGGCGCAACGCGGCATCAATGTCAATGCGATCCGCGGCCGCCTGCAAGACCAGGGCGAGCTGATCCGCGCCGCGCCGATCATCACGCCGGAAGGCGGCATCTCTTTCGCGTTCGTATGGGCCAGCGATGCCGATGCGTCGGCCCTGGCGCAATGGGCAGAAGACGGCATCAGCTACGCGCCGTATCTCGCGGCCGAGGCCATTGCGCCGACCCCCGCGGCCGAGGCGCCGGTCGAAGCCCCTGCCGCGCCGGCCGCGCCCCCTGTCGCGCCGGCCGCGCCCCCTGTCGCGGCGGCCCCGGCCCCTGCCGCACCGGCCCCGGCCCCCGCGCCGCCGCCGATCACCATCAGCCGGCCGGCGACGCAAGCGTCGCCGGCCATCGTGGTGCGGGTTGACCTTGCGCGGCTCGACGATCTGATGCAGATGGTCGGCGAGCTGGTGATCAGCCGGGCGCGACTGGAAGATAGCTTGCGCCAGATGGAGCCCATCGCGGCCACGATCCCGCAATGGCACGCGTTACAAGAGACCAAACTGGCGATGGAACGCCAGTTGCGCGACCTGCGCGAAGGAGTCATGCGCCTGCGCCTGGTGCCCATCGGCGAGGCGTTCGAGCGGATGCAGTTCGCGGTGCGCGACCTGGCGCGCGACAGCGGCAAATCGGTCGTCTTGAGCCTGAGCGGCCAGACGACCGAGATAGACAAATACGTGGTCGAACGGATGCTCGATCCGCTGATGCACCTGGTGCGCAACGCGGTGAGCCACGGCCTGGAGACGCCGGCCGAACGGGTGGCCGCCGGCAAGCCGCCCCAAGGACAGATCGCGCTGCGCGCCGCCACCGCCGGCGACGCGGTCGTGATCGAGATCGAGGACGACGGCCGCGGGATGGACGCCGGGCAGATCGCCGCCCGCGCCCGAGCCGCGGGCCTGATCGCCGGCGATGTCGAGCTGGACATGGCCGGGCTGCTCGATGTGATCTGCGCGCCGGGCTTCTCGACCCGCGACGAGGCCGACCTGGCCAGCGGCCGCGGGGTCGGCATGACGGTCGTGCGCAACACGGTGCAGGAGCTGGGCGGCACCCTTGCTTTGTGGACCGAACCCGGCCGCGGTACCCGCTTCACCATCGAACTGCCGCTGACGCTGGCCATCGTAGACGCGCTGATCGTGTCGGCCGGCGGCCAGACCTTCGCCATGCCACAGCCGGCCGTGCGCGAGGTGATCGAAGTCCAGCCGACGGCCATCACCGTGATGGAAAACAACGAGTTGATCGCTCACCGCAGCGGAGTATTGCCGGTGGTGCGCCTGGCGCGGCTCTTCAATCTGCCCGAAGCACCCGGCCGCGCGCTCTACCTGCTGGTGATCGGCGCGGGCCTGAACGCGATCGGCGTGGCGGTCGACCGGATCCTGGGCCAGCGGGAGATCGTAGTGCGCGCGGTCGCCGATCCACTGGTGCGCGTGCCGGGCATCGCCGGCGCGACCGAGCTGGGGGATGGCCGCGTGGTGCTGATCCTGGACGCGCAGGCGCTGGTACGCTTGCACCGCGAAAGAGCCGGCCGCGAGAGACGGTGAAGGATGGAAGCTGGAAGCTGGGGACTGGGGGCTGGAAACTGGAAGCTGGAAGTGAGATGGCGGTCGGCGGGGGCGCACGGCGTGCGGCCGCCGAACCGACTTTCATCCGTTGCCGGCGCCTGTATCCAACGAACGGAGGTTGCATATGCCCGATAACGGAACGCGTTCGGAACCGTACATCCTGTTCGAACTGGCCGGCACGACCTACGGCGTGCGCAGCCAGATCGTCCAGCAGATGGAGATGGTCGAACACATCACTCCGGTGCCCAATGCGCCGGACTTCGTCGAAGGGGTGGTTTTCCTGCGCGGCCAGGTGATCCCGGCCATCAACCTGCGCCGGCGGTTCGGGTTTCCGAAGATCCCCTACGACCTGCGCACGCGCCTGATCGTCGTGCGCGCAGGGGGCCGCACCGTGGGCCTGATCGTGGACAGCGCGCGCGAATTCGTGCCGCTCGACCCCGCGACGATCCAGCCGCCGCCGGAGGGAATCGCCGGCCTGAGCGGCCACTATCTTGCCGGCATCGCCACCCTGGGCGAGCGCCTGGTCTTGATCCTGGATCTGGACGCCGTGATCAGCCAGGAAGCCGGGCTCGCCAGCCCGGCCTGATTCTTTGGTGAAGGAGGACACCCTTATGCCGCTCTTTTCCCGTACTTCTAACGATCGCACATCGGCCGAGATCGCGCAGATGCGCGAACAGCTCACATTGATCGGCCGCAACGCCGACGAGGTCACCCGCGTCGCCGACCAGGTGATGGAGGGCGCCGCCGCGCAGGGCCGCTCGCTCGACGACCTGGTCAGCGGCGTCAACGAAATGGCCGCCTCGCTCAAAGAGACCGCCCAACAGGCCGAATCCATCGCCACGTCCACCGAAGAACTGGTCTCCTCGGTCAATGAGATGGCCGCCTCGACCGAGCAGGTGACGGGCAACACCGAGACGCTGGCCGCCGCGGTCAACCAGACGGCCGCCTCGATCCAACAGATCACCGCGGCCATCCAAAATCTCTCCAGCTCGGCCCAAGAGATGGCCGCTTCGGCCACCGAGATGACCGGCGCCATGACCGAGATCGCGGCCTCGATCAAGGGAGTGGGCGCCGACGCCGACGCGCTGAACAGCGCGGTAACCGAGACCGCGGCCGCGATCGAAGAGACGACGCGCTCGATCCAGAGCGTGGCCGCCAACACCGACGAGCTGACGCACGCGGCCGAGGAAACCTCTTCCGCGATCAACGAGATGGCCGCCTCGATCGAAGAGGTGTCGGCCACGACCGAAAACCTGGCGGCCTCGGTGGAGGAAACGGCCACTACCATCGAATAGATGCAGCGTTCGATCCAGGGCGTGGCCCAAAACGCCAGCCGCATCAGCGATGCGGCCGTCGCCAGCGCCGCCAGCGCCACCCAATTGGACCGCTCCATCCGTTCGGTGGCGGCCCTGGCCCGCCAGGCCGACGAAACCACGCGGCGCATTGCGCGCGACGCGGCCGAAGGCGGCGCCACCACCGAAAAGGCCATCCAGGGCATGGCCCGCGTGCGGGATGCCATGAGCCAGTCGGCCACGGTGATCCGCGAGATGGGCCGGCGTTCCAGCGAGATCGGCAGCATCGTGGACACCATCAACCTGATCGCCGAGCGCACGAACCTGCTCTCGCTGAACGCCTCCATCGAGGCCGCGCGCGCCGGCGAAGCGGGCCGCGGCTTCGCGGTCGTCGCCGAAGAGATCCGCAACCTGGCCGACCGCTCGGCCAAGGCCACGGCCGACATCAGCGCCATCATCAAATCGCTGCAAGAGATCGCCAACGAAGCGGTCGCCTCGTCGAACGAAGGGCTGCGCGTGGCCGATGAGGGAAGCCGACTCTCGGAAGACGGCCTGGCCGCACTGCGCAAGATCATGGCCGGCATCGAGGAGACGGCCCAGGTCGTCTCGCAGATCTCCCGCGCCACCGAAGAACAGCTCGCGGCCGGCCAGAACGTGGTCAACCAGGTGAACTCGACCGCGGAGCAGGCCCGCCAGGTGTCGGCGGCCACGGCCGAACAAAGCAAATCCATCGCGAACATCGTCCAGGCGGTCACGCAAATGCGCAAGATCAGCCAACAGGTGACGCAGGCGATGGGCGAGCAGGGCCGGGCCGCGCGCGACATCATCAAAGCGGCCCAGAACACGCTCTCGCTGGCCGCGCAGATCCGCAAGGCGATGGCCGAACAGGCCACGAGCGCCAGCCAGATCAACCAGGCCGTGGAGTCCATCCGCCGCGGAGCCGCGAACACCACCCGCGCGGTGGGCGAACAGATCACGGCCGTGGATCAGGTGGCTAAGGAGGCCGAACGCCTGACGCGGCTCATCACCGGCGTGACCCGGGCCATCAACGAGCAGGCAACGGGCGCCAGCCAGATCGCCACCGCGGTGGAAAGCATGCGCCGCCAGGCCGATCAGGTGGCCAAGGCGATGTCCGAACAGAGCCGCGCCGGCCGGGACATGACGGTGGCCGTGCAAAACGTGGCCAAGCAGATCGGCCTGATCACCCGGGCCAATCGCGAGCATTCGACCGTCGCGGGGCAGCTCCTCAATGGCCTGAACGACGTCCGTCGCGTGGCCGAGCGCAACGCGCAGGGGGCGAAGGAGACCCGCCGCGCCGTCGCGAGCCTGCTGGAACAGGTGCAAACCATGACCGGCAATATGGACAGATTGGGGCGAAGGGGGTAAAATATCCGGCAACCCTATCCCACAGGAGCACTGCATGGCTCCCACGGACAGCAATCTCGGCATCTTCACGACCGATGAGCGGTTGATCGTGCGCTCATGGGACGATTGGCTGGCGGAACGCACGGGGATCCCGGCGGCGGATGCGGTGGGCCGGCCGCTCACCGCGCTGATCCCCGACCTGGAAGCGCGCCGTCTGCTCGGCCGCTTCCAGCGCGCGGTCAACCAGGGCACCGTGGAGGTGCTGGCGCCGGCCTTCCATCGCTACCTGATCCCCTGTCCGCCCCGAACGCCCTCGGCGCGCTTCGACCACATGCAACAGCGGGTGACCATCGCGCCCCTGCGGGAAGACATGCGCGTCATCGGGACCATCGTGACCGTCGAAGACGTGACCGCGCGGCTGGAACGCGAGCAGGAGCTGGCCGAGGCGCTGAACAGCCCGGACGAACGCACGCGTTTGCGCGCCGCCGAAGCGCTGGCGGCAGAGGCCGAGCAACCGGAGCCTTTGCTGGAAGCGCTCGGCGACGAGAGCTGGCGCGTGCGCCGCGCCGCGGCCGACGGCCTGGCCCGTCGCGCCGGCGACGACACGGTGGCCGCGCTCCTGCGCACCCTGCGCAGCCAACACGACAACCTCAGCGTCCTCAACAGCGCGCTGCAGGTTCTGGTGATGAGCCATGTGGACACGGTGCCGCCGCTGATCGGCCTGCTGAGCGACCCGGACACCAACCTGCGCATATATGCCGCGCTGGCCCTTGGCCAGCAGAACGATCGCCGGGCCGTTCCCGCGCTGATCGCCGCGCTGCACGACCCCGACGCCAATGTTCGCTACCATGCCATCGAGGCGCTGGGGCTGCTGCGCGCGGCCGAAGCGGTCCCGGAGCTGGTCGCCGTCCTCCAGACGGCCGACTTCTTCCTGGCCTTTCCGGCCCTCGACGCGCTGGTACGGATCGGCGAGGCCGCGGCGGCCCCGCACATCGTTCCGCTGCTCGACGATGAGCTGTTGGCCCCGCCCGCCGCGGAAGCCCTGGGGCAGCTCGGCGACGAGGAGGCGGTCGCGCCGCTGGCCCAGGCGCTCAACGAAGGCCGCGCGCCGGCCGTGGTGGTGGCGCGGGCGCTGGCCATGCTCCACGACCGCTACCAGGCCGACTACGGCGAAGGCGCACACATTGCCGACCTGGCCCGCCGCGCGATCCGGCCGGCCGGCATGCAGGCGCTGCTCGATGCGCTGGACGCCGCGGCCGATGACGACCTGCGCAACCTGGCGCTGGTGCTCGGCTGGTTGGAAGGCCCGGCGATAGACCGCAGCCTGACGCGGCTCCTGGGCCACCCGGCCGCGCGCAAGGAAGTGGTGGAAGCCCTCGTGCGCCACGGCGCGAGGGTGATCGAGCTGCTCAGCGAGCAGTTGGCCGCGGCCGATTTCGAGACGCGCCAGGCGGCCGTCATTGCCCTGGGCCGCATCGGCGATGCGCGGGCCGTGCCGGCCCTCACGCGGGTGTTGGAGACCGACCCCGAGCTGATCATCGTCGCCGCGGGCGCGCTGGCGAAGATCGGCGACCGCCGCGCGTTCGAGGCCTTGTTGGCGCTGATGGGCCACAGGGACGCGTCGGTGCGCCAGGCCGTCGTCTCGGCGCTGAACTCCCTGGGCCATCCGGACATGGCCCGGCGCATGGTGGACTGACTGCAGGATCCCGATCCGCTGGTGCGCGAATCGGCGGTCAAGATCGCCGGCTATTTCGGCTACGATGAATGCGTCGAGCTGCTGTTGGCTGCGTGCGCCGATCCCCATCTGAACGTGCGTCGGGCCGCGCTGGAGCACATCCCCTTCCTCGAGGATGACCGCGTGGCCGACATCCTGCGCAACGCCCTGCGCGACCCGCAGGCCCAGGTGCGCGCGGCGGCGGCCCGCGCCCTGGCTTACACGGAGAGCGCGTTCGCGTTGCAGCCGCTGCTGGAGGCGTTGGAAGATCGCGATCCGTGGGTGCGCTATTTCGCGGCCCGGTCGTTGGGCCGCCACGCCTCGCCCGAGGCGTTGCCGGCCCTGGCCCGCGCGGCCCAGAGCGATGAGGCGCACCATGTGCGCGCCTCGGCTATCGAGGCGCTCGGCCGGATCGGCGGGCCGCGCGCGGTGGCGGTGCTGGCGCCGCTGGCCGCGGACGAAGATCGCGATATCGCGCGCGCCGCGCTCGCCGGCCTGGGCATGGTGAGCCATCCCGACGCGCTGCCGCCCTTGCTCGCCGCGCTGCGCTCGCCCCAACCCGAGCGCCAGTTGGACGCGGTGCGCGCCCTGGCCGAACGCGGAGGATCGGGCGCGGCCGGCGCGCTGCAATGGGTAGCCACGGCCGACGCCAACGAGGAGGTGGCCCGCGCGGCCATCGAAGCGCTGGCGCGGCTGGCCACCCCGGAAGCAATCGCCGCGCTGGTGTCGCTCACCGCCAACGAGGCGCGCCGCGAGGCGTGCATCGCCGCGCTGGCCCAGGTGGGCGAAGAACACGCCGAACAGGTGGCGCACGGGCTCAGCCATCCACAACCGGCCGTTCGCCGCGCGGTCGTGGAGGCGTTGGCCCGCATGAAACGCCCTTACGCCTCGGAGCTGCTGGCAACCGCGCTGGACGATCCAGAGGGATCCGTCCGCCTGGCCGCGGTGCAGGCGCTGGATCGGCTGGGCAGTCGCCGCGCCGAGCGCCAGCTCGCCACCCTGGCGCACAGCGACCCCGACCTGGCCGTCCGCCGCGCGGCGCAGCTCGCCCTGCAACGCAAGACCTGATCATCTGCCATGCGCTTCTATGCTGAAACCCTCGGCCTTTCGCCCAACGCCTTTGCGCTCCTGCGCGACCTGATCCACGAGCGACTGGGGCTTTTTTACGACGACGGCAAGCAAGATCTGCTGGCCGACAAGCTCTCGCCGCTGGTGATCGAGCGCGGTTTTGACTCGTTTCTTGACTATTACTATCTCCTCAAGTATGATGAGAATGCTGCCGACGAATGGCGCCGCGTCATCGACGCGCTGTCGGTGCAGGAGACCTATTTCTGGCGCGAGATGGACCAGGTGCACGCGCTGGTCGAGGAGATCACGCCGGCCTATTTTGCACGGCGGCCGGCCATGCCGTTGCGCATCTGGAGCGCCGCCTGCGCCACCGGCGAAGAACCGTTGACGATCGCCATGGCGCTCAACGAGGCAGGATGGTTGGGCCGGGCGCCCATCGAAATCTACGCCACCGACATCAGCCCGGCGGCCATCGCCAAAGCGCAAGCCGGGATCTATCGCGAGCGCTCGTTTCGTGCGCTGCCGGAACATCTGCGCAAGCGCTATTTCGTTCCGTGGCGGCCCTTAGAGCGCTCCGAATTCGAGCCGGCCCAGTGGCAGGTGGCGCCGTGGTTGCGCGCACTCATCCGTTGGGATGTCGTCAACCTGGTTTCGGATAAAGACGTGCAGCGCATGCCGACGATGCATGTGATCTTCTGCCGCAACGTCTTCATTTATTTCTCGGAAAGCTCGATCCGCCGGACGGTGCGGCTCTTCAGCCAGATCCTGGTTGCCCCCGGGTATCTGTTTGTGGGCGCGTCCGAATCGTTGTTGCGCCTGACCGCCGATTTCGAGCTGCAAGAGGTCGGCGGCGCGTTTGTGTACGTGAAGCGTTGATCGCATATCGGGACTGCTTCCGCCGCGTGAGGTGCCGATGGATCGTGTCATTCGGGTGCTCATCGTAGATGATTCGGCCTACGTGCGCAAAGTCGTGCGACAGATGCTCGCGCGCAGCCCCTTCATCGAGGTGGTGGGCGCGGCGCGCGACGGCATCGAGGCGCTGGAGATGGTCGAGCAGCTTCAGCCGGACGTCGTGACCCTCGACCTGATCATGCCGCGCATGGACGGCATCGGCTTCCTCAAGGAGCAGATGGCGCGGCGGCCGCTGCCGGTGCTCGTGTGCAGCATCGCCAGCGAAAGCGGCGAGATGGCATTGAAGGCGCTGGAGCTGGGCGCGGTAGACTTCATCCAGAAGCCGACCGCGCTGGCCACCGAGCGCATCTTCGAGATCAGCGACGACCTGATCCAGAAGGTCAAGGCCGCGGCCGAGATATCGCCGCGCAAGATCTTGGATCTCGAACACCAGGAGACGCCGGCCGGGGCTGCTGCGGCAAAAACCCGCCAGGCCGCCGTGGACGCCGTGGTCATCGGCATCTCGACCGGCGGGCCGCAGGCGCTGCGCTACCTCCTCCCGCAATTTCCCGCCGATTTCCCGGTGCCCATGGCCATCGTACTGCACATGCCGGTGGGCTACACCGAGATGTTCGCGGCCAAGCTGAACGAACTCTCGCGGCTGCGCGTGATCGAGGCGCACGAAGGGGATCGCATGGAGCCGGGGGTGGTGCTGTTGGCCCAGGCCGGCCGCCATCTCACCCTGATCCGCGGCGAGAACGGCCAGGTCATCGCGCACCTGGACGCGCGGCCGTTCGACACGCCGCACCGGCCGTCGGTGGACGTGCTCTTCCGCTCGGCCGCCGAGGTGTACCGCAACCGCCTGCTGGGCGTGGTGATGACCGGCATGGGCAACGACGGCCTGCAAGGCGCGGCCTGGATCAAGGCGCAAGGCGGCATGGTCTTCACCGAAGCCGAGGAATCGTGCGTGGTCTACGGTATGCCGCGCTCGGTGGCCGAGGCCGGCTTGAGCGACCGGGCCGTGCCGCTGGACCGCATGGCCCAGGCGATCATGGAAGTGGTCTGAACACGGAGCACATGGGATGGCCAGGATTCTCATCATAGACGACTCTGCCCTGTCGCGACGTCTGCTGCGGCGCATCGTGGAATCGGCCGGCCATCAAATTATCGAGGCCGCCGACGGGGTGGCCGGGCTGGAAAGCTACTTCCTGGAGCGCCCCGATCTGGTGCTCCTGGACCTGACCATGCCCGGGATGCACGGCCTGGATGTGCTGGAAAAGCTGCGCGAGCTCGATCCGACCGCGCGCGTGATCGTGGCCTCGGCCGATATTCAGACCTTCACACGCGATCTGGCTCTGGAGCATGGCGCGGTAAGCTTCATCACGAAGCCGTTCTCGGCCGAGCCGGTGCTGGCGGCCGTCCAGGCGGCGTTGGCTTCTGCCACGGGAGGAGCAAAGTGAACCTGACCCCGCAACAACAGGACGCGCTCACGGAACTGATCAACATTGCGTTCTCCCGCACGGCCGCCGCGCTCTCGGAGATGACCGGCCATCGCGTGCTCCTGGACCCGCCGCGGGTGGCGCTCTGCCCGATCGGTGAGCTGACGGCCCACCTGGACGATCTGGGGGTGGGCGAGGTGGCCACGGTGCACCAGATCTTCACCGGGCCGGTGGCGGGAGACGCGCTGCTGATGCTGAACTACGACGGCGCGCTGGCCCTCTCCGACTTGCTGATCGGCGGTCGCAGCCCATTGCCGCGGCTGGATGCGACCGACCGCGAAGTATTGACCGAGGTCGGCAATATCCTGCTGAACGCCTGCCTGGGCATGTTCGGCAATCTGCTGAAGGTAAAGGTGGCCTTCTCGGTGCCGCAGCTTCACCTGGCGGCCCTCCATGGATTGCTCAACTCCCTGATCATCGAGCGAGATGGATTGCGCTATGCGTTGATCATCTACACGGGCTTCCGGGTACGCGACAGCACCGTCACCGGCTACCTGGTCATCGTCCTGGGCGTGGCCTCGCTCGATCGGTTGCTGGCCGAAGTGGAGCGAATGGCCATGTAACAGACCGGAGGACAAGATGCGCGTGCTGATCGTGGACGACTCGGCGTTTGCCCGCGAGCGAATTGCGCGATTGGTCACGGCGGCCGGGCATGAGGCGATCCAGGCGGCCGGCGGCGCGCAGGCGTTGCAACTGGCCGCCGAGATGCCGCCCGATGCGGTGACGGTAGACCTCCTGATGCCCGACATGGACGGGGTCGAGTTGATCCGCCGGTTGCGGGCGGCCTATCCAGACGTGCCGCTGATCGTCGTGTCGGCCGACATCCAGGAGGCGACGCGCCGCGAAGTGCGCGCCGCGGGCGCGACGGCATTCGTATCCAAGTCGGGTCGGCTCATGCCGCTGCTGGAGATCCTGGAGGGCTTGCCCAACGTGCAGAAGCCATCGTTCGTGTTGACCCTGCTCGAACAGGACGCGTTTACCGAGATGATGAACCTGGCCATGGGCCAGGCGGCCAATGCCCTGGCGTCGCTGCTCGAACGTCGCGTGCTCCTCACCGCGCCCAAAGTCGAGATCATGCGCCTGAGCGCGCTGCGCGTCTTCCTGGAGCGCAACATCCCGGCCATCGCCGCATATATCCGACAGCATTTTCAAGGTCAGCTCACCGGCGACGCGGCCCTGCTCTTGCCTGCCGGCCATGCCGACCTGCTGGTGCGCGCGGCCATAAACAGCATCGAGCTGTCCATGAGCGGCCTGACGGGCATCGAGCTCAGCGCCCTGGCCGAGATCGGCAACGTGGTGCTGAACGCGGCCATTGCCCGACTGGGCGATCAGCTCGGCGCACGGCTGGCCATCGGCCAGCCGACGGTCAGGATCAATCTGTCGGCCCAGATGTTCGTGGAGGATCTGAGCATCGGGCCGGTCAATGCGGATCACGCGATCATCTTGCTCAATCGCCTGACGATCGGCGATGTGAGCATCATGTGCTATCTGATCATCGCGCTGTCCGAGGCAGACATCCGACGGCTGCTCGCCAGCCTGGGCGTCGAAGCCTGACGGGCATTCTTGAGGCCCAACTAACCTGAAAATGGCCGCCACCACGTGCCAGGCATCTTGCAGAGTGCCCCTGGCCCGCGTGGCGAAGCCAGCCTGTCCTGGCCGACAGCCTGTCCTGGCCGACAGGCCAGGGGCCAGGGGGCGGGCTGGCACGTAAGCGTCGTGCATTTTCATCGCGCGTTGCGCCGACCGGTGCATGGATAACCGAAATGAACGTTGAAGGAACCGATTGGAACGCGTTGATCCGGCAGTGGTTCGATGAGCAGGCCGGACAGGGGATCTTTGTGTGCGATCCAGAGCTGCGGATCCGCTCCTGGAATCGCTGGCTTGAGCTGGCTTCGGGGCACGCGGCCGCCGGGGTCGTCGGCCGCCATTTGTACGAGGTGTTCCCGGAGATCGTTGAACGGAACATGGATCGCTACTATGCTCAGGCGCTCCAGGGGCATTCGAGCATGCTCTCGCAGCGGTTCCACAAATACCTGCTCTCGCTGCCGGTGCAAAGCCACTATGCGGGCTTCAGGCAGATGCAACAGAGCGTCCGCATCGGGCCGCTGGTCAGCGGGGGCCAGATCGTGGGGGTCATCACCGTCATCGAGGATGCCACCGAACGGGTGGCGCGCGAAGATGAACTGCGCCGGCAGGTGGCCCTGCATCGCACGTTGCACGAGATAGACCGGACGATCCTGGCGCTCGATCTGCCGCAGTGCCTGCAACGCATCGTAGAAAGCACCGATCTGCTGATGGCCGCGCCGCTGGCAGCCATCGTGCTGAACGAGGGCGATTGCTGGCGCGTGGCGGCCTGTAAGGGGTGCAACGATCCCGCGCAGTTATCGTGCCCCGAAACCGCCCTTGCCCGGCGCGCGATGGCGACGCGCCAGGCGCTCGTGGTCAGCGACTTTCGGACAGAGCCCACTCCGGTCGAGCCGCTCTTCGCGGGGAGCCGCAGCGCCGTCGCGGCGCCGTTGATCGTAGCAGATGAAGTGATCGGCGCGCTGGTCGTCGAATCCCCGCGGATCTATGTATTCGATGCCATCGAACGGGAGGTCGCGGTCTCGCTGGCCACGCAGGCGGCCGTGGCCATCCAGAACGCCCGGCTCTACACCGCGCTGCGCGAGAGCGAAGCCCGCTACCGCCTGTTGGCCGACATCTCGCCGATGGGGATCTTCATGACCGATTCCACAGGGCGACAGCTTTACCTGAACCCGCGCGGGGCCCAGATCTTGGGATTGCCGCCGGAACAGGCGTTGCAGATCAATTGGGCGCAGCTCTTGCCGGACGAGGATCGGCAGCGGGTCATCGAGGAATGGACGCGCCAGACGGCCGAATCGGCCTCCATCCAGATCGAAACGCGGCTGCGCCGGCCGGACGGCGCGCTGATCTGGGCGCAGGTGAACGCCGCGCTTCATCGCCGCGAAGACGGAGAACTGGTTTACATCGGCGTGCTCAACGACATCACCGAGCGCAAGCAGGCCGAAGCGCAGCTCCAGAAGACGCTGGCCGATCTGGCCCGCTCGAACGCCGACCTGCAACAGTTCGCGTACGTCGCGTCGCACGACCTGCAGGAGCCGCTGCGCATGGTGGCCAGCTACGTGCAGCTATTGGCCATGCGCTATCAGGGCCGGCTCGACGCCGACGCGGACGAGTTCATCGGGTACGCGGTCGAAGGCGCGAAGCGGATGCAGCAATTGATCCTCGACCTGCTGGAGTACGCCCGCGTGGATACCCGCGGCCAGCCGTTGGAGCCGGTGGATGCCGACGCGGTGTGCCGGTGGACGGTGGAGGATCTGAAGATGGCGATCGCGGACTCGCACGGCGAGGTGACGTGGGATCCGTTGCCGGTGGTCAAGGCGGACGCCACGCAGCTCGGGATGGTCTTCCAGAACCTGATCGGCAATGCGCTCAAGTTCCACGGCGAAGAACCCCCGCGGGTGCACATCTCGGCCCAACGCCGCGACGGCGAGTGGGTCTTCTCGGTGCGCGACAACGGCATCGGCATTGACCCGGCCCATTTCGACCGCATCTTCGTCATCTTCCAGCGGCTGCACACGGCGCGCGAATATCCGGGCACCGGCATCGGCCTGGCGATTTGCAAGAAGATCGTCGAGCGCCACGGCGGCCGCATCTGGGTCGAATCCGCGCCCGGGAAAGGGGCGACGTTCTATTTCACGTTGCCGGCGGCGTGAAGAGCAAGGGCAGGGGAAGCCGTCCACGAACAGATCACGAATGCACGAATGACGCGTCGCGCCTTCGAATCCCCAATCCCCAATCCCCAATCCCTACCCCACCACCCCCCGCAGCTTCAGCTCGCGCGCCCGATGGCAGCTCACGAAGTGATCGGCCTCGATCTCCTCCAGCACCGGCGGCTCGGTCCGGCAGAGGTCGGTGGCGTAGCGGCAACGCGGGTGGAAGTAGCAACCCGACGGCGGGTTGGCCGGATCGGCCACGCTGCCCTCCAGGACGATGCGCTGGGAGCGCAGCCGCGGGTCGGGCTTGGGCACCGCGGAGAGGAGCGCCTCGGTATAGGGGTGCTTCGGGGAATAGAAGAGGGCTTGCGTCGGCGCCACCTCGGCGATGCGGCCCACATACATCACCGTCACCCGCTCGCTGATGTGCTTCACCACGCTCAGATCGTGCGCCACGAAGAGATAGGTGAGCCCCAGCTCCTGCTGGAGGTCGAGCAGCAGGTTCAAGATCTGCGCCTGGACCGACACATCGAGCGCGGAGACCGGCTCATCGGCCACGACGAGCCGCGGGTGGAGCGCCAGGGCGCGCGCGATGCCGATGCGCTGGCGCTGGCCGCCGCTGAACGCATGCGGAAAGCGGCGCATGTATTCGGGCCGCAAGCCCACCAGGCGAAGCAGCTCGGCCACGCGTGCGGTGCGCTCTTCGGCGTCGGTCACGCCGTTCACCAGCAACGGCTCGCCCACGATCTCCAGCAGCGTCATGCGCGGATTCAGCGAAGAGTAGGGATCCTGGAAGATCATCTGCATCTGGCGGCGCAACGGCTTCAGCTCGCTGCGCGGCAGGGTCGCCACATCTACCACGCGGCCCTCTTCGGTGCGAAACAGGATCTGCCCCGCGGTCGGATCCACCGCGCGCAGGATACAGCGCGAGACGGTCGTCTTGCCGCAGCCGCTTTCCCCCACCAGCGCGAACGTCTCCCCCTGGCGGATGAAAAACGAAACATCATCCACCGCGCGCACCTGGCCGACCACGCGCTGCAACAATCCCTTCCGGATCGGAAAATACTTCTTCAGATTCCTGACTTCCAGCAAAAGCGAATCCCGCAACTCGTTCAAAGTCCCCCCACCTTTTACGTTTCACGTTTTACGTTTTACGCCTCACACCCCATACAAAAAACAACTCACACTCTGCCCCCCTTCCAGGGTGCGCAGGGTGGGCTCGCGCACATCGCAGACCCCGCGGATGCGATCGGGGCAACGCGGATGAAACGGACAGCCGGCCGGCCGGTTGTAGGGATGCGGGATCGAGCCGGTGATGGTGTGCAGCTTAACGCGCGAGGGCGACTCGATGCTGGGGATCGAACGCAGGAGCGCGCGCGTGTAGGGATGCTTCGCGTTATGGAAGATGGCATCTACCGGCCCGCTTTCCACCACCTGGCCCAGATACATCACCACCACGTGATCGCACATCTCGGCCACCACGCCCAGGTTATGGGTGATCAGCATGATCGCCATGCCGCGCTGGGCCTGGAGGTTGCGCAACAGGTCGAGGATCTGCGCCTGGGTGGTCACATCCAGCGCGGTGGTCGGCTCGTCGGCGATGAGCAGCCGGGGATCGCACGAGAGCGCCACCGCGATCATGGCGCGCTGGCGCAGGCCGCCGGAAAGCTGAAACGCGTAGTCGTCTATGCGACGTTCCGGCTGCGGGATGCCCACCTGGCGCAGGGCTTCGATGGCCCGTCGTCGCGCCTCGGCCGCGGAGACCCGCATATGCAGCCGGATCGCCTCGATGATCTGGTTGCCCACCGTGTGCACGGGGCTGAACGAAGTCATCGGCTCCTGAAACACCAGGCCGATCTCCCGGCCCCGGATCGAGCGCATGACCCGGCCGTCGGCGTCCAGCTTCACCAGGTCGCGCACTTCGCCGTCGGCGCCGTGCCAGAGGATCTCGCCGGCCACGATGCGGCCGGGCGGCTCGACGATGCGCAGGATCGAGCGGGCCGTCACGCTCTTGCCGCAACCCGACTCGCCGACCACGCCCAACGTTTGCCCTTCCAGGATCTCGAAGGAGGCACCATCCACGGCTTTGACCGTGCCTTCGTCCTGGAAGAAATAGGTGCGCAGATCGCGCACCGCTAACAACGGCATGTTGTGGTTGTTCATGGAGAAATCAACTCATCCATACGGATCGGCCGCGTCGCGCAGGCCGTCGCCGACGAAGTTGAACGCCAACACGGCCAGGATGACCGGCACCACCGGCGTGAGCAGCCAGGGCGAGATGGCCAGCGCCTGGATGTTCTGCGCCTGCTCGAGCAACACCCCCCACGAGATGGCCGGCGGCCGCAAGCCCAGGCCCAGGAAGCTGAGCGACGTCTCGCTGATGATCATCGCAGGAATGGCCAGCGTGGTGGCCGCGATGATGTGGCTCAAGAAGGACGGCACCATATGGCGGAAGATGATCCGGCTGCGGCTACAGCCCACCAGCTCCGCGGCCGTGATGAAGTCCTCCTCGCGCAGGGTCAGAAAGCGACCGCGCACCACCCGCGCCAGCTCGGTCCATCCCAACAACGAGATGATCACCGTGATCGCCAGATAGACCTGTTGCACCGACCAGCTCCCGGGCAACGCGGCCGCCAGGCCCATCCATAGCGGGATGGTGGGCAACGAGCGCAGGATCTCGATCACGCGCTGGATGATGATGTCCACCGTGCCGCTGAAATAGCCGGAGATGCCGCCCAACAACACTCCCAGGAAGAGGCTGATCGCCACCGCCAGCAGGCCGATGGTGAGCGATGTGCGGGTGGCGAACATCAGCCGCGAGAAAAGATCGCGGCCGTTCAGGTCGGTGCCCATGATGAAGAGCGATTCCTCGATCGGCACGCCCTCCACGCCCAGCAGATGGCGGTCGGTGGGGATCACGCCGAACAGCTTGTAGGGGAAGCCGTGGACGAAGAAGCGGAGCGGGATGATCGTCTCCGGGTCGGTCACGTAGACGCGCTTGAAGGTCTTCGGATCGCGCGCGCCCTTGACCGCGTACACGTGCGGCTCGAACCGGCCATCGCGGAACAAGTGGATGGCCTGGGGCGGCATCAAGCTGCGCTGGGCCTCCGACAGCTCCGGGTCCACGTAGGCCAGGAACGGCGCGAAGATGACCACCAGATAGAAGAGGATCAGGACGACCGCGCTCACCATGGCCAGCTTGTGCTTGCGAAAGCGCCACCACATCAACTGGCCGGCCGTCGCCAGCGAGATCTTTTCCTCGGCTTCGGTGGTGGTTTCCTCGATGATTTCCTGTTCGACCATCAGCGCCTCTCCAGGCGGATGCGCGGGTCCACCCACATCAACAACAGGTCGGAGATGAACGTGCCGATCACCGTCATCACGCCGAGGAGCAGGATGATCGTGCCGGCCAGGAACATGTCCTGGGCGATCAGCGCCTTCAGCAGCAGCGGGCCGACGGTCGGCAGGCTGAGCACCAACGAGACGATGATGCTGCCCGAAACGATGTAGGGCAACAGGTAGCCGATGGTGCTGATGAACGGGTTCAGGGCCACGCGCACCGGGTATTTGAGGATCACGCGGGTTTCCGGCAGGCCGCGCGCACGGGCGGTCATCACGTAGGGCTTGCGCAGTTCGTCCAGCAGGTTCGAGCGCATGATGCGGATCATCTGCGCGGTGCCGGAAAGGCCCAGCACCACGGCCGGGATCGGCAGATGCGCCAACATGTCCTTGAACTTGGCCCAGCTCCAGGGCGCATCGGCCATGTCGGGCGAGAAGAGGCCGCCGATGTTCGCGTTGAAATAGCGGAACCCGACGTACATCACGATCAGCGCGAGCATGAAGCCGGGGATCGCCAGGCCGATGAAGCCGATGAACGTGAAGATGTAGTCGCCGATGGAATAGCGCTTGACGGCCGAATAGATGCCGATGGGCAATGCCACGGCCCAGGTGAAGACCACGGCCGCCAGCGACACCACCACCGTCAGCGCCAGGCGGTCGCCGATCACATCTTTGACCGGCCGGTTCCACTCCATGGCCATGCCGAAGTTGCCGCGCAGCATCTGGCCGGCCCATTTCAGGTACTGGACGATCATCGGCTGGTTCAGGCCGTACTGCTCGCGCAGCGCCTCCACCTCGGCCTCGGAGACGGTGGCGCCGCCGGCCGACATGGTGGCGATGTAGGTCGTGACGAAATCGCCCGGCGGAAGCTGGATGATGATGAACGATAGGATGCTGATGGCGATGATGGTGACGACGGCAAGCGCCAGACGACGCACAATATAGCCGAGCATCAAGCCTCCTGACCTCTCCCACCCC
>DAOTZV010000079.1:0-8235 GCA_034434235.1 Anaerolineae bacterium | reverse complement strand
AGCTCGGCCTGGGGAACGGTGTTCAGCTCGGCGCGCAGGGTTTGCGCCAGCGTGTAGTAGAGGCGGCGGGCGCCGGCCACGTCGCCCAGCGCCACGCACGCGCGCATGCCCAGCAAGACGGCCTTTTCATGCCACGGCTCCTCGGCCAGCAGCCGTCGGCAGGCGTCCAGGGCTTCGGCCGGCCGGCCCGCGGCCAGGCGAGCCTCCCCTGCGCCCAACAGGGCCCGCTGGTAGAGCAGCGCCAGCCGCTCGCGGTGGAGCACCGTCCAGTCGGCGTAGCGATACTCGGGCAACAGCTCGCCGCCGTAGAGGGCCAGCGCCTCCTCCCATTCCCCCCGCCGACAATGCGCCTCGAAGGCCTCGCTGTCCAGCCAGGAGCCGGGGGGCAACGCCAGCGCGATCTGCCCTTCCTGCACGGCCAGGTAGCGGGAGGGGAACTTGTCCGGCAGGTCCGGCTCCAGCGCGTGGCGCAGGGCCGAGGTGGCATGGTGGAAGAGGACCTGGCCGGCGGCCGGCGTCTTGGCCGGGAAGAGGGCCTCGGCGACCTGTTCGGCCGTCAGGCGACGACCGGGGGAGAGCAGGAGCAGGGCCAGCAGCTCGCCGGCCCGCCGCTGGCGCAGGAGGCGCGCTTCGACAACATGCGAGTTCTGCCACACGGCAAAACGGCCCAGGGTCACGACCCGCAAGGGGGGCGGCGGCACGCGACGCAGCCGCTCCAGCAGCAGCGCGCCGGCGCGGGCCAGGTCGGGGTCGGGCCCGGCCTGGTAGGCGGCCAGCAGGGGGAAGGCCAGGGCCCGCTCCTGTTCCAGCAGAAAAGCGTAGCCCCCTTCGCCGATCGCGCGCGCGGCCGCCAGCCAGGCGCCGGCAGCCTCGGCGCGGCCCTGTTCGTGGAGCAAGGCGGCCAGCAGGAAGCGGCCGCGGGCCAGATCGAAGGCCGCATCCAGGGCGGCCAGGATCTCATCCGCGGCGCGCAGGTCGGCCTCGGCGCCGGCCTGGTCGCCGCAGAGCCACGCGCCGCGGCCACGCTCGATCAGCGCCCGGCCCTGGTCGTGGCGACAGCCCAGCCGGCGGGCAAAGGCCAGCGCGTCGTCGGCCCAGGCGCGGGCGTTGGGGCCGTCGCCGAGCAGGCGGTAGTAGCGGCTCAAGCCCAACCGCACCGCGCCGTTGAGCCATGGCTCGCCGCTGGTCTCGGCGATGGGCCGGGCCTGCACGAAGAGCGCGCGGCCGGCCTCCAACTGGCCATCATCCAGGGCCAGTGCGCCGCTGAGGCAGAGATGATACCCCTGGACGACCGATCCCGTCGGCGCCAGGGGCGCCAATTCCGCCAGCGCGGCCTGCGCCTGATCCCGCTGACCAGCCGACTGGTGGACCATGGCTATAGTGATCAAGGGAAAAACGAGCCAGTCCGGGCGCCCCTGTTCAGCGGCAATGCGGCGGGCCTCAGCATCGGCGGCCAGGGCCAGATCAAAGCGGCCGCGCGGGAAGTAGACGCCGGCCGCCAGGCCGTGCAAGGCGGCCACGCGGCCGCGGTGATGGCCCGTCTCGCGCGCCAGGTCGGCGGCCAACCGATAGCAGGCCTCGGCCTGGGCGAACGATTCGATGTCGGCCGCACAATTGGCCAACACCTGCCAGGCGTCGGCACGCGCCGGCGCGCCCTCTGGCGATACGGCCAGAGCTTCGTCGGCCAGCGCCTGGGCCGCCCTGTATTGCCCCAGGCGATAGCGCAGCCGCGCCAGCGCGATCAGCGCCTCGGCCAGCGCGGCCGGCTCCCCGCCCTGTCGCGCGGCCGCGACCAGGTTCTCGGCCTCTTGCAGGCGCCCGGCCACGGCGTCGGACGGCCCGTAGATGATGTCCTGGTCCAACAGATCCGGTGAACAGGTCTCCACTGCCTTTCGCATCTGACAACAAAGATGCAATATGTTCCGCGCGACGTCATTTCCGCAGCACCAGCGGCAGATAGATCTTCCGGGCGGCCGCGCCGACGGTGAAGCGCCAGGTGTGCGCCGCGGCCAGCGCGTTGCCGGCCACGTCCCTGACGCCGGTCGTGGCCGTTGCCGTGTATTCGCCGTCGCCCAGCGCAGCGCGCGGCAGGTGCGCGTCTTCGAGGAAGAAGATGGCGAACTCGCCCGGCCCCACGGCCGTCCAGGCGGTCGGCCGGTCGGCGAAGAGCATGTCGTCCTTCCCGGCACGGTAGGGCAGGACGATCCCTGCACAGGTCGGGGTCGGTCGCCAGCCCATCGTGTCCACGCCGCCGAGGGCGACCTGGATATCCATGCAGTTGCGGTGTACTTCCAGTTTGCCGGCGTCGGCGTTGCACCAGCGCGTAGACCCGGTCGCCGTCAACCTCGTAACGGCCGACCGGCAACCTGCGCCGGTTGGGGGTCGGTCGAGGAAGGCGAACGCCACAGCGAAACCATCGAAGACCTCCTGGCAATGATGCGATGCCGGCGCAGCGCCACTGCATGTGGCCTACCCCTGCGGCACCGACCTGAAGCGCCAGGGGGTCCAGGATGATTCAAGTAACTGCTGTCACATGATCATTATCGCATCGAATATCGGATGTGTCAAGCGAGAAAAAGCAGCGATTCCGCGCGGGTTCCGTCGGAGGTGACAGCGCGCCGTGATGAGATGAGGCCCTCCGATTTGACTTTTGAGAGCAATAGAGACATTCTTATCAGCATAATATTCGAAACTCAACCATGTGACTGAAGGAGGTTTCTCATGAGTCCTTACGCTCACGGTTTGGAGTGGTCGAACAAAAAGTCGCTCATCAGAGCCTGCCTTTTGGGCTGTCTTCTGATTTTGCTGGTGCACACGGCGCCGGCGTCTTCCGATCGCTCCGTCGAGACGACCTCATCTCGCTGGCTGGCCCCCGTTGCGCTAACCGCCGTGCGCGGCGAGCACAACGACACGCCACTTGCCGCGCTTTCCTCTCTGGAAATGCATGACTGGGAGGACACGCCGAAGGACGCTTACAAAGAGTTCTACGTCATGGGCAACGGCTACGAGGGTGTTTTCACCTATACGCTGCCGGCCGACCTGGCGCCTGCCGACGTGGTGGATTTGCGCGTGCATACCAATCAGCGCGGCCCGACGCGCGACGTGCAGCGCTGGTGGTGGGAATTGCGCGATTTCCAGAGCGGCGCGTGGATCGAACTGGGGGACAACACGGTCGCCGAGAGGTGGCGGTGGACCTATCAAGTCTTTGCCGCGCCGATTCTCGTTGCCCGCAGCATCAACGCCAACGGCGTGATCCAGATTCGCTATCAAACGAACGGCGAGATGGACATGAGCGCAATTGACTATCTGGTCGTCGAGCTTATCACGACGGCGGCGCCTGCGGCCGGCAACATCGTGTTGCTGCCGCTCGTGCAGAGGGGCTTTCCGTCAAGCGCCGGTGGGACGCCGACCATCACCGCAAGCCCGACGGCCGTGAATACGCCTACGGCCTCGCCTACCCGTGCGCACGCCACCTCCACCGCCACGCCCACCGCCACACCGTCTCGTACACCCGGCCCCACTCCAACGGCCACCCGGACGGCCACGGCGACGCCCATCTCGACGGCCACGGCGACGCCCACGACGCCCCCCTCCGGCGACGTGTGCGCCTTCAATCCCGCGAACGGCGTGGTGTTTGCCACCAGCATGGAGCATCCGTACTGGTATCAGCTTGCCAACCGCGGCAACTCCGCCTCGGTGCTGGCGCCGTATCCGCCCAACCGGGTGTATTACAGCTATCCGAACAACGTCAGCGTCGTGGAAAGCCCGGTGCGCAAGGGCACGAAGGCGCAGCAGTTCCAGAATCTCGCCGGCACCCACGAGCCGTCAGCGGCATTCACGTACGCGCTTCCCCGCAGCGACATGTACTACTGGCGCTTCTATCGCCAATACGAGGCGGGCTATCAATTTACCTGCGAATCCAAGGCGTTTTCTCTGTATGCCCACAACCCGATCACGTTCACGTTGCCGGCCGGGCAACGCCCCGACGGAACCAACGAAGTGAGTTGCTTCCTCCAGATGATGCCCAACTGCTGGTATGACAACCGCGCCCATGTCGAGCGCTGTTTCGATCCGCAAGGGGTATACGATCGCGGGGAGCCGGTGCTCTACTGCTATCATCTCGACCAGCCGACCGGCTACGGCGAAAAGTTCCGGCAGAATGTCGGCGAACCTCGCTACATCACCGGCGGGCAATGGACCGATTTCCAGATGATGATGAAGCTGAACACACCCGGCCAGGCGGACGGCGAGATCAAGTTATGGATCAACGGCGAGCTGAAGATGCATCACAACACCATTCGTTTTCGCACCGTCCCCGAACTTCAGCTCAACGCGGTGGCCCTGGGCGGCTATATCGGCGGCACCTGCACCAGCGTGCGCGATCAGAAGATCTGGGACGATCACTACATGGTTTCGAAGGTCTACATCACCGACCCGATGTTCGACGCCATGTGCGAGACCAAAACGGAATGGTTCGACACCGGCGTGCCCTATCTGTGGGATCTGGACCGCCAATGCTGGCCCGGCGTCAACTGCCCCTCGCCTTGACGAGCGGCGCTGCGTGCCAGTGGCTCATGCGCCGGTCGGCCCACAACGCGCAATGAAAATGGGCGACGCTGACGTACCAGCCCGTCCTGGCCCCGCCACGCGGGCCAGGGCGGGCTGGCACGTGACGGCGATTTTTCGGGTTAGATTAATAGGGGAAAAAGAGGTGGTTGTCAAGATATTTTATTTACCTTACGGCCCACATAGAAGTAATTTCTCCCAACGATTCGCTAGGACATTGAATCCTAACTCTATCTCCTGGTTGAAAATTCCTCATGTCAACAGCTATAAACCAGTCAGTAGGTGGTCTATCACCGTCTAAAAGAAAAAAGACTGTGTCTTTTACCGAAACAAGATAACTTTTACCCTGAAAAATGATTTCTAATTGTCTTTGGCTATAATTTACCTTTCCTAAAGTAGCAGAAAATTCCCAATGGGGATTAGGCATTTCTTTTCCTAAACGTCTTAAGGCCCCTTCTAAAAACGGATCGGCAGCCCTACCTACTTCACCAACTAAATCAGCCGTAGTAATCATTCTCCACTCTTTTCCGTTAGGCCGAATATAGACCCCCTGCCTTCCTTTTGGAGTACGAGAAATAATTGCTGCTGGCGCTTGCTCAACCGGCGGAGGAGCTTGAAGAGCCAGTCGAAGATCGTCAATTTTCACTACAGCTTCGGTAACAACAGGAACACCTACAGGAACTACAATCGCTGTATCTCCCTCTATTCTCTCAACTCTAACTCTCTTCCCTGCAGCAATATAACTTGATTTTTTTGCCACATTGTTAACTTTAAGGACATCTATATTTCTCAAAAGCGTATATTCCCTTCCCACTTCTACCTCCGGGCCCTTTTTTGCTTCCGCAGGAGAAGGCGTAGGAGGAACTTCCCTCGCCACTGCTACTGAATCCAAAGAACAACTTGCTTTTGTAAGGCCGGGGTCAGCGGTCACCCAAACATCTTTAGCGATAACATTTCCCCTCTCATCAACTAACTCACCACTCACCCATTTTCCATCAGGACTTTTATATTTTACTTCTAGCTTTAAGCCCGGCTTTAAACCGCTTACTACCGGATATTCTGTTCCCGGTCCCCGCCTGACATTTACTACCTCACCCCTGCTGGTTAATTCGCAAACCGGAAGGGGAAGCGTTTCTGCCCTTAGCTCTCTTCTTTCCAAGACACCACCATCTCTACTAATAAAAACAACATCATATTTTCCACCGTCTTCGGCCAGCAAAACATCAGCCGCATTTGCCGGCATCTCTTCCCAATAGTTTTGTTCTGTCCCAGAAATGATTTCCCCATTTTCGTTTATGACCGCTCTTCTAAGATTGCCTTCTCTATTAAGATAAATGATTGTCTGATATCCCTCGGTATTAACTCCTAAAAGGTTAAGGTGATAATACGCCCTCCCATTCTCATCTCTCAAAATGGTAGTTAGTTTCAAGGGATTAAATTCTAAAGAGGCGGCTCCTGCCGGATATTGAGGAATGCTAAAATCAGCAAGAAAAACCTGCCCGGTATTCTTGTTTTTTAGGACCGCAAAATATTGTTCGTTTCTTTCATCAACTAATGGCCTCAAACCGCTATTTCTGGAAATAAAAGAAGAAACATTTACCGGTTTTCTTTGAACTTCAAAACCCGCCAAAGGCCCCTCATCAGCCCGCGGACCTTCAAAACCAAATGCCTTGATCCCCTTAGGGACAAGAGGTTTTTCTTGCGGTATCGGCGTGGGGGTCGGTGTATTTTCCGGCGGTGTCGGTGTAGGCGGTTGTGGAGAAGAAGTCGGCTCGGGCTTTTCTGTCGGCTGGAAAGCAGGAAGAGGCTCATGTGTAACAGAGGCTGTTGGGGTGGGCGTTGATTCAGGGCTTGATGTTTGCGCTTGTCCCCCACAAGCCGCTATCATGACACACAAAAAGACCGCAATTGTTCCTTCTAGACCTTGCGAAACCCATCTCTTAGGATTAAAATGTGCTAACCTGAAAACCGCCATCACGTGCCAGCCCACGCTGGCTCCGCCACGCGGGCCAGGGCGGGCTGGCACGTAGGCGTCGTTCGTTTTCATCGCGCGTTGTGCGCCACCCGGCAAATGAGCAACTGAAGGCCCAATCAAGAGGTCACTCATGTCACCCTATTCTATCACACCTGGCTCGCTGATCGTCGCTCTGGACATCGGCAAAAATGTCCACCGGTTCGGCTGCTATCGCATCGCCGAGCACCTCATCCAGCTCGACAGCCTGGATGAGCACAACCGCCACCTGAGGGCCAAACTGGTGCAGGCCGCCTGGGCCGCCATCAAGGTCAAGAAGTCCTACGTCGCGGCCTGCTTCCAGCGCCTGGCCGGCCGTCGCGGCGCCAAACGCGCGATCATCGCCATCGCCCACCGCATCCTGATCGCGCTCTATCACATGCTGAAACAGCGCAAGCCGTTCGAGGACCTGGGCGCCACCTACTACGACGAGCGCCACCAGGCGCAGCTCATCAAGCGCACCGAGCGCCGCTTCGCCCAACTGGGCCTCAAGATCACCGTCGAACCGCTGCCCGCCGCCGCCTGAGCCGCGGGCGCACCCGGCGCACGCCACGCCCACCCGACGCACCTGCGCTCGGGCGCTTCGGCGCGCCCTGCACCGGCCGCCACCGACCTCTTCCGTCCCTCCAGGATCATGGCCCCAGGCGTTACTCTTCCAACGGCGACACGATCCGCGTGGCCAGGGCAGGATAAACGCGCCGGAAATCTTGGGCGTTCAATGTAACCACCAGATCAACACCTGCTTTCCAGGCCGTGTGCAGTAACAACGCATCATAGACAGCGCCACCCACGATTTTCAAATCGGTAACATGGCTCAATAAGGCGACATAGTCTGCAGCAGATAGGGCCACAACTTCACAGGTGTGCAGGACATTGACTATGATAAGCTCTTGCGCTACATCGGGCGGAATAGCCGGTCGTACTGGCAGACGAGTCAGGATGGCATACAATTCCGCTACTGAATGAGCTGCCACGATCCCGATGTCTGTCTTGTCCTTGATCCGTTGGAGCCAGGGAAAAGCGAGCGAATGAGCAGGATGCCCTTCAACAAGGGCCGCGATCAACAACGATGTGTCGAACAGAATTCTCACAAGCCCGCCTGTCGGATCAATTCGGCAACTCGTTGTTCACGTTCCTGTTTGACGATGGCGGTCAGATCAGCCAAAGGCTCCGCTTTCACGACGAGTAAGCCCCCCTTGTTCACTAAAGCGGTTGTCGCCTCAAACTGATCCGGGGCCATGCTGGCCGACGTCTCCATTTCGCTCCCTTCCACAAAGCGCCTCACTTCAGCGCGGCTCACGCGCCATTCTTTGCCGATCTTCACACCCCGTAAAATACCTCGATCGAGCATGTTGGTCAGTGTTCGGCGATTGATCTGAAGCACGGCAGCCGCCTGGTCCGATGTCAGCACCAACGGCAGATCCAACCACTGTGACACCTTCATGTGCTCCTCCGTCCATAACCCATTAGGGACTTCTACGACTTTATAATGCCATATATGCCCCTATACGTCAAGACTTCTCCGAGGCCCAGCACATCAAGAATGTGCCCGGGCGTAAGACCGATGTCAAGGATGCGGAGTGGATCGCCGATCTGCTCCGCCACGGCCTGCTGCGCGGCAGCTTCATCCCCGAGCGGCCGCAGCGCGCCCTGCGCGA
>DAOTZV010000078.1:0-3615 GCA_034434235.1 Anaerolineae bacterium | reverse complement strand
CCACGCGCGATATCTTCCACCATCCTCTGCATCCCTACACCGTCGGCCTGATGCAATCGGTCCCGAAGATGGGGCGTCGGGTCAAAGAGCGCCTCGTCCCCATCATCGGCAGCGTGCCCGATCCGTTCTCTATCCCGCGCGGCTGCGCGTTCCTGCCGCGTTGCTCGGCGCCCAAGAAGCCCGCCTGCGCGGGGCCGGAAGATGTGCCGTTGACGGATGTGGGCGGCGGCCGGTGGGTGAGGTGTACGTTGTATCAGTGAAATGTGAAGCGTCATATGATGTTTGACGTATGACGTTTGACGCACGACATTGACGCCTATCCAGGGCCAACCATGAACGCCAACACACCGATCCTTCTCGAAGTCAAAGACCTCAAAATGCACTTCCCCATCCAGCGCGGGTTGTTGCGCCGCGTCGTCGGCCATGTGCGCGCGGTGGATGGCGTGAGCTTTTTCATCCGCGAAGGGGAAACGCTGGGGCTGGTGGGCGAGTCGGGCTGCGGCAAGACGACCACCGGCCGACTGATCCTGCGCGCGCTCAAGCCCACGGCCGGCCAGATCCTCTACCGCTACGGCGGCGAGATGGTGGATCTGACGCGCAAGTCGCGCCGCGAGATGAAGCCGTTCCGCCGCGAGATGCAGATCATCTTCCAGGACCCGTTTTCGTCCCTCAACCCGCGCATGACGGTGATGGACATCGTGTCGGAGCCGCTGCGCATTCACGGCGTGGCGAGCGGCGACGAGCTGAAAGTGCGCGTGCGTGAGCTGTTGGAGCAGGTAGGCCTGCGCGTGCAACACATGAATCGCTACCCGTATGCCTTCTCCGGCGGCCAGCGCCAGCGCATCGGCATCGCGCGCGCCCTGGCCCTCAAGCCCAAGTTCATCGTCTGCGACGAGCCCGTGAGCGCGCTGGACGTCTCGATCCAGGCGCAGGTGCTCAACCTGTTGCACGACCTTCAGCGTGACCTGGGCCTGACTTATCTCTTCATCTCACACGATCTCTCGGTCGTCGAGCACATCAGCGATCGGGTGGCCGTGATGTATCTGGGCGTTCTGGCCGAGCTGGCGCCGGCAGAGGAGCTGTACGCGGTGCCGCGGCATCCGTATACCGAGGCGCTCCTTTCGGCCGTGCCCAGCGCCGACCCCGACCTGAAGGTGCAGCGCATCCTGTTGCCCGGCGATGTGCCCAGCCCCAGCAAGCCGCCCCCCGGCTGCAAGTTCCACCCGCGTTGCAAGTACGCCGTCGCCGCCTGTTCGGCTGTCGTGCCCGAGTGGCGGGAGATCTCGCCCGAACATTGGGTGGCGTGCCACCGGGCCGACGAGTTGAAGCTGGCCGGCATCGTCAGCGACTGAACATCATCCATCACATCCAGGGGGAGAAACGCATGAAATTGTTCGCGCAGGCGGAAAACGAGCCTGTTGTTACGACGCCCGACGGCGGCCGGCGCCGTATCTTGAGCTACGGCGGCCGCCTGATGACCGTGCAGTTCACGTTCGATGCCGGCGTCACGTCCTGGCATCACAGCCATCCTCACGAACAGGTCGGCTATGTCGTCTCCGGCGAGGTTGACTTCGTCATGGACGGCCACGAGCCGGTGCGGCTGACGGCCGGCGGCAGCTACTACGTGCCTTCCGGCGTGCCGCATCACATCGTGACCCACGCGCCGACCGTGTTGATTGACGTATTCACGCCAGTTCGGGAGGATTTTCTCGCCACATGACCCAACTCAAATCGCTTCTTGCCACGCCCGTCACAACCGAGGACCTGATCGCGGCCGTGCGGCGTTCGCCTGCGACGCCCATCGTGCTGGACGTCTTGCGCCGGGCCGCGCCCGACCTGGGCGCCATCCCGCAGACGACTTACACCCTGTACCGCCAGTTCGAGCACACCGGCGAGCGGCGCAACTACGAGCGGCCCTATTTCGCCAAACGGACGATGCTCACGCGCGCCGTCTTCGAGATGCTCCTGGGCGACGATCGCTATCGCGATGCGGTGCACGACCTGCTCTGGAACATCTGCGAGGAGACCTCGTGGGTGTTGCCCGCGCACGAGGAGCAGGGGCCCGACTACTGGGACCTCAAGCCGTCGCCCCGCCAGAAGCCGTTCGGTGCGCACACTGCGCTGACGCGCGAGCCGGACGCCATTGACCTCTTCGCGGCCGAGACGGGCGCCAGCCTGGCCGAGACGGTGCATCTGGTGGGCGATCGGTTGGCGCCGGAGGTGGTGCAACGCGTGCGCCAGGAGGTGGAGCGGCGCATCTTCAAGCCCTATCTGGCCTATGGCCGCCAGCACTGGTGGTACAAGGGCGCGCTCAACTGGAACGGCGTCTGCAACGGCTCGGTGGCGTTGGCCTTCCTGCGCCTGGAGCGCGATCCGCAGACGCTGGCCGAAGCCATCGAACAGGCGCTGGAAGGGTTCGAGGCGTACATCGCCACCGGCTTCGAGGCCGACGGTGGCTCCATCGAGGGGATCGGCTACTGGAACTACGGCCTGATGTACTACGTGACCGTGGCCGAGCTGTTGCGCGAGCGCACGGCCGGCCAGCTCGACCTGTTGGCCGCGCCGCGGCTGCGCGACATCGCCCGCTATCCGCTGGCGGCCGCGCTCTCGCCGGGCCGCTACCTCAACTTCGGCGACGCGGAGGAGGTCACGACCCTCGCGCCGGGCATCGTCCAGCGCCTGGCCGAGCGCACCGGCGTGGCCGAGCTGCGCGCGCTCGCCAATCCTGCCCCCTGGCCCCCCATTCCCCCCCAATTGGGGGGGGCAGGGGGGCGGGAGGAACGGGGTGTGGGGCGGGGCCGCGGGGTGCCGACCGCCAAGCTGGCCATCGTGGTGCGCGATGCCGCATGGTGGGACGGCCAACAGCTTCCCTTCCCGCCGGCCGCGCGGCAAGATGCCCATCTGCCCGATTCCGGCGTGATCCGGCTGGTGGGGCAAACGGCCGACGGCCGGCCCGTGGCGCTGGCGACGAAAGCCGGCCACAACGACGGCCATCATAGCCACACCGATATCGCGACCTTCATCTACCACGTGGACGGCGAAAGCCTGATCTGCGACCCCGGCCGCGGCAAGTACAGCAAGGACTACTTCCGCCAGGCCCGCTACGAAAACGTTTTTTGCAACTCGTTCGGCCACAGCGTGCCGGTCATCGGCGGCCGGCTCCAGGCGCCCGGCCCGGAGTTCGGCGGCCGCAAGCAGTATCACGGCACGATCGTTGCCTGCGAGACCGGGCCGGACGAGAAGCTGGCGGTCGTGGACTTCCACCGCGCCTACGATCTGCCGGCGTTGACCCTGGCCCGGCGCACGCTCCGGCTGAATCCCGCGACCGGCGACGCGCTGCTCCAGGATGAATTCGCCTTCGACGGCGCGGCCTTGGCCATCGAAGAAGCGTTCGTCACGTGGGAGGCGGTCGAGGTGGCCGGGCCGGTCGCGCACATCCGCGGCCAGCGGTCCGCGCTCGCGTTGACCATCGAGGAGCCGGCCGGCGCGACGTTCAGCGCGACCCGGCTGGAAGAGGCGTGTCGGGCCAACGAGCGGGAGGGTGTCTTGACCCGGCTGGCGGCCGCGCTGCCCGTCGGCGCCGCGCGCTTTCGGATGCGCCTGACCGTGGCGTGA
>DAOTZV010000077.1:0-23395 GCA_034434235.1 Anaerolineae bacterium | reverse complement strand
CGCCGCTTTAGCGACGGGCGGACAGCCGCGACGACGAGCCGCGCCTCGGCCGCTGGGCGTTCGCCCCGGCCGCGTCCGCCGGAGACTGAAGCTATTGCCGGAATAATTTATTAATCTACAACAATCGCCCCAACCCGCGGCCCGGCGGGCTGGGCGTCGGCCTGCGCCGACAGTGCACGCCCACGAAGGTGGGCATCGCGGCGCCGTGGCGCCCGTTAGCCGCGATTTCAATCGCCCCAACCCGCGGCCCGGCGGGCTGGGCGTCGGCCTGCGCCGACGCGTGCACCCACGGAGGTGGGTGCGACGGCGCCAGGGCGCCCGTTAGCCGCGATTTCAATCGCCCCAACCCTTGTCGCTTGACTTGTCGCTTGACGCCGGGCCGGCTGGTGCTATACTTGAAAAAGCTCGAGAAACGGAGGTTCGTTTGACCGCACGAGTGGCTGTCGCATCCCCGTGGGAAGAGGCGGTTATCGCCACAACCCCCGCGCAACGCTTCCAGTTGGGCGGCGGCTGGTGGACCGTCATGCTGACGCTGGTCATGCTGTTGAGCATGGCCGGCGCGCTCTACACCGCCGGCTGGAGCGAAGGGCTCGACCTGGTGCAAGGGGTCGTGGTCGTTGCCGCGCTCGTCGGCCTGCTCCTGGCGCTTACCCGCTGGAACGGGTTCGTCGCCGCGCTCTACAGCTTCGTCGTCAGCGTGCCGGTGATCGTCACGCTGCTCCATCAAGGCTTCTTCCCCGATCTGAGCCTGCACGACGCGCTCATCGCCATCGCGGAACGCAACGCGGCCTGGTTCGCGGCCCTCTTCAGCCGCGCGCCGGCCGCCGACAACCTGATCTTCGTGATCCAGCTCTGCCTGCTGGGCTGGTGGATCGGGCACTTCGCCATCTGGACCCTTTACCGCCATCGCCAGGTGCTCTACGCCATCCTGCCGGCCGGCATCGGCCTGATCGTGGTCGTGTACTACTCGACCCTCAACCTGGTCGGCTATCTGATCGTGTATCTGATCTCGGTCGTATTGTTGGGGATCAACATCGAGCTGGCCCGCAATCAAGCGCGCTGGCGCATCTATCAGATCCGCTATCCGCCGGACATCTTCTGGGATTTCCTGAAGGCCGGGTTGACCTTCGCCGTCCTCGTCACCGCCCTGGCCTGGTTGATGCCGGGGGTCGCCAACCGGGCCGCGGTCGAACGCCTGACGCGGCCGCTGGAAGGGCCGTGGCGTCGTTTCGAGCAGACCTGGTCGCGCATGTACAAATCGCTGCGCTATCAGGGGCCGCCCGTCCGCACCACCAAGTTCGGCAAGGCCATGTCCTTGGGCGGTCCGGTCAACCTGACCGACCGCATCATCTTCGAGGCGTACTCGCCCCGGCGCAGCTATTGGCGCGGGGCCACCTTCGACTTCTACACCGGCCAGGGCTGGCAGAGCACCGACGAAGACCTCTATATCATCGAGCGCGACCAGCCGCTCAACGAGCCGCGCTTCGTCCGCTACACCGAGATCACCTCTACTATCCGGCCGCTCGAAACGGACCAGGATGTGATCTTCGTCGGGCCACAGCCGCTGCGGGTCTCGGTGCCGACGAACGCGGATGCCAGCCGCGTGACGCCGGAAGGCGAGATCTACATCGCGCTGTTGCGCAGCCGGGTGCCCATCGGCAAGGATGCGCCCTACCAGGTGGTGTCGGGCGTGAGCATGGCGCCGGTCGAAGCGCTGCGCCAGGCCGGCACCGATTACCCGGCCTGGGTGACCGACCGCTTCCTGCAACTGCCCGAGACGTTTCCCGACAGCGTCCGGCAGGTGGCCATCAGCGTCACCGCGCCCTTCGACAACCCCTACGATCAGGCGGCCGCGCTCGAGGCGTATCTGCGCTCGTTCAAGTACAACCTCCAGATCGAAGCGCCCCCGGCCGACGTAGACGCGGTCGAGTATTTCCTTTTTACCAGCAAAGAGGGGTACTGCGACTATTACGCGACGGCCATGGTGACAATGTTGCGCGCGGTGGGCATTCCGGCCCGCATGGTGGTGGGCTATACCGGAGGGGAATACGTCCAGCCCGAAGAGCTGTTGCCCTATGGCGGCGGATACTACCGCGTATTGGAGCGCAACGCGCACGCGTGGCCCGAAGTCTACTTTCCGGCCTACGGCTGGATCCCGTTCGAGCCGACCGCATCGGAGCCGTTGCTGGCGCGGCCCACGGCCGAGAACGCGGCCCGCGCCGGCGGCACGAATACGCCGCCCGACCGGCCCAACCCGGACGATCTGGACGACCTGCGGCCCGAGCGGCCCGACCGCGGCCCGTTGACGCCCGTCCGCAGCGATCCGCCGGCGATCGTCTGGCTGCGCGCCAACTGGCCGAAGCTGGCCGCCGCGCTGGCCGCCGCGCTGCTGGCGCTGTCGGCGTGGTTGGTGCGACGCTGGCAACGCCGCACCTTCTACCGTCGGCCCGATCTGCTCGTGCGGCTCTTCGAAGTGGTCGGTCGCTGGGCCGAGCGATTGCGCATCCCCTGGCGGCCCAGCTTCACCCCGCTGGAGCGGGCCGCCGTCTTCAATCAAGCGATCCCCGAAGCCCGGCCGGCCGTCGGCCGGCTCACCGATCTGTTCGTGGCCGAACGCTACGGCCGCCGGCCGCCCGCCGACGACGCGCTGGCCGGCCTGATCGCGGAGTGGGAGCACCTGGAGCCGGTGCTCTGGAAACGCTGGCTCGATCTCCTGGCGGGCCGGATCAAAGCGAGGGCAAAAATCAGACGGGACGCGTTCGGCGATTAGCGCTTCAGCGGCACTGCGCGATCAGATCATCCGTTCCCTGCCGTTGCTCGGCTTTACTGCCCGCGCAGTTGCTTCAGCTCCTGGCGCGCGTAATCCATGGCGGTGGGATCCTGGCCGGGGCCGATGGCCAGGAACTTCTCGAAGGCCTGGATCGCCAGATCCTTTTGCCCCTTGAGGCGATACAGAACGCCCAGGCCGTAGTACACTTCGGGCAGGTCGGGCTTGCGTTCCCGCGCGCGGATGAGCAGCCTCTCGGCCTCGGCCAGGTTGTTTTCCTGCAAGCGCACTACGGCGAGCAGATACAGATTGGCCGCGTCGTCCGGCTCCAGGCGCAACGCCGCCTCGAACGCGGCCGCCGCCTGCGCCAGTTGTCCCATCTGATAGTACACCACCCCCAGGTTGGCCTGCGCCGGCGCCAGGTTCGGATCGCTGGCCAGCGCGGCCTTGAACGCCTTCTCGGCTTCGGGCAGGCGGCCCTGGCGCACGTACACATTGCCCAGGCCGAGCTGGGCACGCGCCAGCTTCGGATCGAGCGCCACCGCATCCAGGAACTCGCGCTCGGCCTTCGTCAGATCGCCCGCGTCGAGCGCGGCCTGTCCGGCCGCCGCGTGGCCGGCCGCATCGCCGGAAGGACGCGTTCCCGCGACGCCCGGCGCTGACGAAGGCTCACCTGCCGCCGGCCCGGACGTGCCACAGCCGACGGCCACCGACAAAACCAACATCGCAACCAGCCAGGTCGCTCCGATCCGTCGCATTTTCGCCATGCGTCCCTCCTTCAGAAGTGCGCTGATGCGGCCGTTAGCCTTGCTTGCACTCCAGCACCACCACCTGCGTCTCCTCGGGCAGCTCGGCCCTGGTCACCTTGAGGCTCGGCTGGGGCGTGTGCTCGGAAACCCCCATCTCCTTCAGGAACTTGCTGAGCGGCTCCAGGGGCAGGTTGACATAGGGCGTCTGATAGTGCATGGGGATCACGATGCGCGGCTCGATCAGGCTGATGACCTCGGCGGCCCGATCGGCGTCCAGCGCGGTGCCGCCGCCCACCGGCACCAGCAACACATCTATGTCCGGCATCGCCTCGACCTGCGCCTGGGTGAGCACGCGGGCCAGATCGCCCAGGTGACACACGGTCAGATCGGCGAACTCGAAGACGAAGACCGTGTTCTCTTCCTTCGCATCGCCGTGCGCGCCCGCGCCGCGCCAGGTTTGAATGCCGGTGATGAAAACCCCCTTCACCTCGTACTCGCCGGGCCTGTTCAACACCCGCGCATCGCCCTTGATGGCGCCGGCGGCCGCATGGCCCGGCGCATCATGGCTCACGGTGATGATGTCGGCCCGCACGCGCGGCATCACATAGCCGATGCTCTTGTCGTAGGGGTCGGTGATGATCGTGACGCCCCCCTCGCGGATACGGAAACAGGAATGTCCGAACCACTCGATTTCCACAGAGTTGCCTCCACCGAAACGATGGCCTGATTATACTGCGAAGTGGGCGTTTTGGCCAAGGCGGAGATTTGTTCTCGCGCTCATCGCCAGATGGACAATCTGGCCGCAATCACATATAATGAGATAAGTGGTAGCTCGGCATTCCGTCCAGATGGTATTGCGCTGTGAGGCATAGCGATGGCTCGACCGCTCAACGATTCACCCTACCTCTACGGCTTTCACGACCCCGGCGGCGAAGAGATCATGGCCGAGGCCGGCATCTTCGGCTGGATCCTCTTCACCGAAGCCATCGGCTGTAACCCGAACGACACGAGCGGCCGGGATTACACGCCCTGGGCCAACCGCGGCTTCGGCATCCTGGTGCGCCTCAACAACGGGTACGCGCCGGAAGGCACGATTCCGCCGGCCAGTCGCTACGGCGATTTCGCCCGGCGCTGCGCCAACTTCGTGCGCAACTCGGCGGGCGCGCACATCTGGATCATCGGCAACGAGATGAACCACCCCGTCGAGCGGCCGGGGGCCAAGGTCGAAGGGGATCGGCTGATCAATCCGGGCGAGACGATCACCCCGAGCATGTATGCCAACTGCTATCGCCAGTGCCGCGCGGCCATCAAAGCCGTGCCCGGCCACCAAAACGACCAGGTGATCGTCGGCGCGGTGGCGCCGTGGAACAACAGCACGGTCTACGACGGCAACCCGAACGGCGACTGGTGCAAATACCTCACCGACATCCTCACCATCCTGGGCCCGGCCAACTGCGACGGGATCGCCATCCACGCTTATACCCACGGCGACAAGCCGGAGTACGTCTATAACGACTACCGGATGGATCCGCCGTTTCAGAACCGGCAATACCACTTCCGCACCTATCGGGACTTCATGCAGGCCATCCCGCCCAGCATGCGCTCCTTGCCGGTCTATCTGACGGAGACCGACCAGGATGAGCCATGGTCGAACGTCAACAACGGTTGGGTGCAGCGCGTGTACGGCGAGATAGACGCCTGGAACAAGACCCCCGGCACGCAGAAGATTCGGGCCGTGATCCTCTACCGCTGGCCGCGCATCGATCGGTGGTACATCGAGGGCAAGGCCGGCATCATCGACGACTTCAAAGAGGCGCTGAAACACAAATACTCGTGGGAGAAATATCTGGAGCTGCAGCCGCCGGTGCAGCCGACGCAACCGGTCGCCGAGGCCATCTCCTTCCCGCAGACCGGCAAGAAGGCGCAGGGCGCGTTTGCCGCCTTCTACCAAGAGTACGGCGTCGAAATCACCGGCTATCCCATCAGCGACGAATACACCCACCCGGAGAGCGGCCTGAAGACCCAGGACTGGCAGCGGCTGGTGATGGAGGAGTATCCGGCCGGCAGCGGCCAGGTGCGCCTGCGGCTGGTCGGCGTCGAAGCGGCCGACCTGCGCCAGAAGGTCTCCACCCTGCAACAGCAGGTGGCCCTGCTCCAGGAACAGATCAAGAAGTTGCAACAGGGGGGCGCCGCGCCGGCCGCGCCGGCGATCACCGACATCACGGCCAGCCTCCCGCGCAATCCGGCGGGCTTCTTCAAGCGGCCGATTGGCGCCATCCAGTACATCGTGATCAACCATACCGCCGTCCGGCCCGAAGTCGGCGCGGATCGCGTGGCCCAGGCCCACATGCAACGCTGGCCGGGCATCGTGGCCCAGTTCTTCATCACCAAAGACGGCGAGATCCAGCAGACGAATCCGATCGACGAGGTCGTCGCGCAGAACCAGCCGTGGATCTATAACGGCATCAGCGTCTACGTGGCCGGCAAGTTCGACGACACGGTGCCGAACGACGCGCAGTTGAACGCGCTGGCCGCCCTCTGCGCGTGGCTCATGGCCACCTATGGCCTGCCGATCGAGGCGATCAAGGGCGCGCGCGAGCTGATCACCACCGGTTCGCCCGGCGAACAGTGGATGGCCGGGCAAAACTGGAAGAACATGCTGCTCGAGCGCGTGCGCGTTCAGTCCGTCGCAGTGAAGCCGCCCGCGCCGGCCGGCGACGGCGAGGCCGCGGCGTTGCGCGGCCAGGTGGCGGCGCTCCAGGGACAGATCGCCACCCTCCAGGCCCAGTTGCAGAGCCTGAACGGCCAGCTCCTGAGCTTGCAAGAGCGCAACGCCGCGCTCCAGGCCGAGATCGAGCTGTTGCGCAGCCAGGCCGCGCCGGCCCGCATCAGCCCGCCCGCGATCAGCGACATCACCCAACAGTTGCCCCGCGCGGCCGGCAGCTTGAAGCCGCGGCCGACCGACCGGATCAAATACCTGGTCTTCAACCACACGGCCGTGGATCCCAGCGTGGGCGCCGATCGGCTGGCGGCTGCGCATCAGAAGCGCTGGGGCGCCATCCTCTATCACTTCTTCATCACGGCCGACGGCACGATCCAGCAGACGAATCCGCTGGACCAGACGGTGGATCTGACCCAGCCGTGGCTGGCCGAGGGGATCAACATCGCGGTCGCGGGCGATTTCACCGCGTTGATCCCCACCGACGCCCAGCTTCAGGCCGCGGCCCACCTGAGCGCGTGGCTGCTCCAGGAATACAAGCTGCCGGTCGAGGCGGTCAAAGGAGTCAGCGAGTTCATCGCCACCCAGTCGCCGGGCGCGCAATGGCTCCAGGGCAAGAACTGGAAGGGCCTCCTGCTGGCGCGCATCGCCGAACTGCAGAAGGCCGTCGCGCCGGCCGGCGGCGCGACGGCCGATGCCGGAGCGCTGTTGGCGCTGCGCACCCAGGTCAAGGAGTTGCAGCAGGCGCTGAACCAGGCGCAGAGCACGATCAACGCGCTCACGGCCGAGCGCGATCAACTGCGCGCCCGGCTCAGCCAGATGCCCGATGTCGCGCAGCTCAACCAGCAGATCCAGACGCTGAACCAGCAGCTTCAGGCGGCCGCGGCCGAGAAACAGGCTTTGGCGCAACAGGTGCAGCGTCTGACCAACGACCGGAACACGCTCGCCCAACAGGTGCAGGCCCTGACCAACGACAAAGCCGCCCTGAGCCAACAGGTGGCCGCGCTGAACGGCCAGATCGAGCCACTGAAGCAGGCGTTGGCCCAGGCGCAGGCCGACATCAGCGCGCTGACGCTGGAGCGCGATCACTTGCAGGCGCAGTTGCAGGCCGGCGGCGACGCGACCCAGCTCAATCAGCTCAAACAACAGGTCCAGGCGTTGACCGCGCAGATCCAGCAGGCCACGGCTGAAAAGGCCGCCCTGAACCAGCGCATCCAGGCGCTCACGGCCGAAAAGGACGGCCTGGCGCAGAAGATCGCCGGGCTCAATCAGACCATCGCCGACCTGCAGCGCAAGCTTCAGCAGGCCCAGGCCGGCGGAGCCGCGCCGGCCGTGCCGGCCGCGCCGACCGATCGCGTGCCCCCGCCCGAGATCAAAGACGTGGTGGCTCAACTGCCCACCCACCCGATCAACCGCTATCGCACGCGGTCGCTCGATCGCATCACCCACCTGACGATCCACCACAGCGCGGGGCCGGCCAACATACCGGTCGAACAGATCGCCGCCTACCATGTCAAGGATCAAAACTGGCCCGGCATCGGCTATCATTTCGCCATCGGGCCCGACGGCACCATCTACCAGACCAACAAGCTGGAAACGATCTCCTATCATGCCGGGGTTGCGAACGACTATACGGTGGGCATCTGCCTCGAAGGGGATTTTCAGAACGGCGTCCTGCCGACCCCGGCGCAGATGCAAAGCGTCGCGCACCTGGCGGCCTGGTTGGCGCTGAAGCTCAAGATCCCGCTCGACAATATCAAGGGACACAAGGAGTTTCCGGAGAATCCGACCATGTGTCCGGGGAGTGAGTGGCTGGAAGGCCGCAAGTGGAAGGAGATGGTCCACGATCGCATCCGCGCGGTCTGGGACGGCGCGCTCACGCCGCCGGCGAAGACCATCGGCCACTATATGCTCTTCTGGCAGCGAGCCGATGCCTGGGCGAAGGAGGATTACACGGCCGCGCTGAATTACGTGGCGCGCTTCCGGCCTACCCTGGGCTTTTCGCCGGAGGATGCCCGCAACGCCGAATACGTCACGATCGTCGGCGGGCCGTTGGGGGTGCCGCCGGAAACGGAGGAGATGCTCAAGCGCGCCGGCTGCAAGGTGGAACGCCTGGCCGGCCGCGATTTCGCGGATACCCAACGGATCCTCGACGACCTGGCCCAGCGCGGACAGCGCTTTTTGACCTTCAACGTGTAGCTGGAAGCTGGGGGCTGGAAGCTGGGGGTTGGGGGCTGGGAACGGGAGGGACGCTACCTTTGTCGGTTTTGTTCGGTGAAGAGCCTTATCTGGTCCGTCTGCCGGTCTTCGAGGGTCCGCTCGATCTGTTGTTGCAATTGATCGAGCGGGAGAAGCTGGACATCAGCGCGATCGCGATCGGCGCGGTGACGGACCAGTTCCTGAGCTATGTGCAACAGCTCGAGGAGCTCCAGCCGGATCTCCTGGCCGATTTCCTGGTGATGGCCGCGCGGCTGGTGTGGATTAAGTCGCGTACTCTTTTGCCGCAGACGGCGCCTCCGGCCGAAGAAGAGGAGGAGGACCCGGCCGAAGCGTTGGCCCGGCAGCTCAAGGAGTACAAGCGCTACAAGGAAGCCGCCCAGGCGTTGCGCGAGCTCGAAGCAAGCGGCCGACGCACCTATCCTCGCACCGCGCCGCCGCCCGAGCTGGAAAGCCGCCTGGCCGAGGGCAGCATCACCCTGGCCGAGCTGGTGGCGGCCGCGCGCCGCGCACTGACGAATCTGCCCCCTCCGTCGCCGGTGCCGCCGGGGGTCGTCACGCCCTTTACCCTGACGATCCGCGACCAGATCGAGCTGATCCGCCGGAAGACGGCCGACGGCCGACCGGTGACCTTCGCCGCGCTGCTTCAATCGGCCCGGCAGCGCATCGAGATCATCGTGACGCTGCTCGCCGTGCTCGAGCTGATCAAGCGCCGCGAGATCAATGCGGTGCAGGAGGTGCCGTTCGGCGAGATCCTCATCGTGCCGTTGCCCGGCGCGACCCCGCGCGAGGAGAGCAGCGAGGAGAACGGCGCGGAATAATGAAAGCGGCGCCGCAAGCCAAAGATGCGGCCGGGCGCTCCTACTGTCCCGTCGGCGCGGCCAGGCGGGCCCGCAACCGCCGTAGATGCCACCAGCTGACCAGCAGCAGCCCCAGGCTTGCGCCGATCAGGTCCACCAATAGATCTTCCACGGTTGCCGTGCGTCCCGGCACGAAATGCTGATGGAACTCGTCGGTCGCGCCGTATACCATCGTGACAAGCAGAGCCCAGGTCGCGGGCGCTCTGCTCCCCGCGCCGCGCAGCGCCCGCCAGAGCAACACCGCCAAGATGCCGTAGGCCGATAGATGGCCGCCGATCTCTTCCACTCCCGGCAGGCCGGGCGCCAGGTCGGGCAGATGGGGCTGGGCCGACAGGAAGAAGATCATCGCCATCCAGGCCGCCACCATGGCCCAGCGCAGGCCGATATGGCCGCGCAGTCTGTTCCACATGGTTCAATCCTCGTTTCGAGTAGTTCTATAAGCGGCCATCGCCACCGCCGCCAGACGCTCCCAGGTGAACAGCCCGGCCACGCGGGCGCGTGCCGCCGCGGCCATCCGCCGACCCATCGCCGGATCGGCCAGGAGAGAGAGCACCGCGCGCGCGAAGGCCGCCTCATCGCCTGGCGGCACCAACACGGCCGCATCGCCCAGGGTGGCGGGCAGCTCGCCCACCGCGCAGGCCACGATGGGCACCCCGGCCGCCATCAGCTCGAGCACCTTGGCGCTGTGCCGACCGCGGTTGGGGGGCGTGTCGGCCCACGGCACCAGCGCCACCTGCGCGGCCGCCAGTTGCTCGGGCAACGCTTCCGGCTCGACCCATCCGACTATCATGACCCCGGGCAGATCGGCCAGCTCGCGTTCCTCGCCCCCTTGCCCGCGGCCCACCACCATCAGCCGCGCATCGGGCCGGCCGGCCCGCACGCGTGTCCAGATGGCCCGCACATCGGCCGGCCGCACGCCGGCGAAGCGCGTGTACAGGACGGCCACCGGCGGCCCGGCCGGCGTCGGCTCTTCGCGCCGGCCGGCCGGCATCCACCGCGCGAGCTCGATGCCGTTATGCAATATAAAGACGCGCTCGGGCGCCGCGCCGAACGCCATCGCCCGCCGGCGCAGGCATTCGCTCGTCACCGTCCAGGCGTCGGCGTGCGAGAGGCCATAGCGCTCTTGCCAGGCGAAGAAACGCCGCTGGAGCGACGAATAGCCGATCCGGGGGTCGTCGTTCCAGCCGCCCGGCCCCTCCCAATCATCGCTGTCTACCACCAGTCGGGGCCGACCGTTGCGGCCGCGGCCCGGCCACAGCCACAGCGCCGCGGCAACCAACCCCGAAGGGCCTTTCGGCTTGAACGCATGGACGACGTCGGGCCGCCAGGCGCGTACCTGGCCCAACAACCGCCACGCCAACGCCAGATGCCACGCTGTTCCGCTCGCGGCGGGCCGGGGCAACGCGCAATGGATCACCTCCACGCCGGCGTCGTTCCAGCGCCGGCCGGCGTCCTCGGGGCTATCGTAGGGCGGCACGAAGACCGCGACCTGATGCCCCCAGCGGGCCAGTTGGCGGGCCAGCGGCAAGACGCGGGCGCGCGTCGTGCCCTTGGCGCGCAGGCCGAACGGCGCCACCAGGGCAATGCGCCAGGGCTTCTCGAACGAGCTTTCCGTCATGCGCGGTCGTTGTATCTCACGGCGGTTTCGGGTTGTCGCCTCATCGGGTGCGCGCCACGATCGGCAGATACGTCCTGTGAGAAAGGGTCGGCGGGGGCGTGCGCGTCGGCACCGTCCAGTTCGGGCCCGACGCCTGGGCCTGTTCGGGCGTCGTCCAGGCGACCGGCAGAAAGCCCGCCACGAAGAGACAGATAAGACAAATGACCAGCACAATCACCATGGTGCGCGACACGCGCAAAAACCGCGTGGCCGCGCCGTCCGCGCACGAAGCCGGACTCATCGCGTGTTCTTTGTCATCAGGCCGATCCATCCGTTTCACCTCCGCGGCGGATAGTAACATGAGCACCCTGCGATGTCAAGGAAGAGGCTCGACTCGCGGTTCGCGTGATTTGCACAACGGGCATAGTTAGGCTATAATCATCTCCGTTCCAGCCGTCTATCCACCGACGGCTACGTTTGTTAATGGCTGTCTCACCGGCGCCGGGGGCGCTTCTTTTTTTGTCATGCATATGCGTTCGGCGTGCCTGGCATCTTTTCAGGTGCCAGGCACGTGATATTCTGATCTGCTTGTGAAAAGTTTGAAGGACGACGGGCATGCAAGAGTCGCACAACACCTATTTGACGGCAGAGGGCATCAAAAAGCTCCAGGAGGAGCTGGACTACCTGATCAACATCCGCCGGCCGGAGATCGCGCGGCAGATCGCAGAGGCCAAGGCGGACGGCGACGTCTCGGAAAACGCCGGCTACGAAGAAGCCAAGAACGCCCAGGCATTCAACGAAGGGCGCATCCTCACGCTCAAGAACATCCTGGCCAACGCCGTCGTGATCCCCGAGAACGGATCCAGGGAAACGGTAGATGTAGGGTGCAAGGTGACGGTTCGCGATGTGACCTACGGCGACCAGGAGACCTACACCATTGTCGGTTCCACCGAGGTGGATCCGGGCAACGGCCGCATCTCGCTCAAATCGCCGATCGGCCGGGCCCTCATGGGACATCGCATCGGCGATGTCGTCACCGTGCAGACTCCCGGCGGCGATGTCGAATTCGAGATCATCAGCATCGCGTAATGTGTAAGGCGAGATTTATCTCGCCTCGTAACTTTGTATGGCGAGATGAATCTCGCCATACACACCCGTAAGGCGAGATTTATCTCGCCTTGTACTCTGTAAGGCGAGATGAATCTCGCCCTACAAGTCTGTCGAATCGAGGCCATCTTGAACGAAACCGAACTGATCCAACAGCAACTGAACGAACAGCAGCTCGTTCGCCGTCAGAAGCTGAGCGAACTCCAGGCCGCGGGCCGGGATCCGTACGTGCGCCGATTGCCCTGGCCGCGCACCCACACCGCGGCCGAGGCGATCGCCGCTCACACGTCCGGTCGCCTGGCGGCCGAGGAACCCGTGGGGCTGGTGGGCCGGCTGATGACCGTGCGCATCATGGGCAAGGCATCTTTTGCCCACATCGAGGACGGCAGCGGTCGCATCCAGATCCATATCCGCCGCGACCGGATCGGCGAGGAAGCCTACGATAACTTCTTCAAGAAGATGGTTGACCTGGGCGATTTCCTGGCCGTCCGCGGCCCCATGTTTACCACGCGCACGGGCGAGCCGACCTGCGAGGTGCACGAGCTGGCGCTGATCAGCAAGACGCTCAATCCGTTGCCCGACAAATGGCACGGCGTGCGCGACATCGAGACCCGCTACCGCCAGCGCTACGTGGACCTGCTCGCCAATCCCGAAGTGCGCCAGATCTTCGTCACGCGCGCCCGCATCGTCAAGGCAATCCGCCGCTACCTGGACGCCAACGGCTTCCTCGAAGTCGAGACGCCGGTGCTCCAGCCGATCTACGGCGGCGCGGCCGCGCGGCCCTTCGTCACCCACCACAACCAGCTCGACCAGGACCTGTTTCTGCGCATCAGCTTCGAGCTCTATCTCAAGCGGCTGCTGGTGGGCGGCTACGAGCGGGTCTACGAGATCGGCCGCGATTTCCGCAACGAAGGGATCAGCTTCAAGCACAATCCCGAATTCACCCAGCTCGAATGGTACGAGGCGTACACCGACTATCACGGCGTGATGCGCCGAACCGAAGAGCTGCTGGTGGCCATCGCCGAAGAACTGGGCCGTGGCCTGACGATCACCTACAACGGCCACCAGATCGACCTGACCCCGCCGTGGCGGCGCATCACCATGCGCGAGGCCATCCAGCAGGCGACCGGCATTGACTACGCCGCGTATCCGACCGCGGCCGCCTTGGCTGCGGCCATGCGCGTGGCCGGCCTGCAACCCGAACAGGTCACGTCGCGCGGCAAGCTGATAGATCAGCTCTTCAGCGATCACGTCGAGCCAACTCTGATCCAGCCCACCTTCATCCTGGACTACCCGGTGGAGATCAGTCCGCTGGCCAAGAAGAAGGCCGACGACCCCACCACGGTGGAGCGGTTCGAGTACTTCATCGGCGGGCTGGAGCTGGGCAACGCCTTCACCGAGCTGAACGACCCGATAGATCAGCGCGCGCGCTTCGTGGAGCTGCGCGAGGCCATGGCCGGCGCGGATGAGAACACCCATCCGCTGGATGAGGATTTCCTCAATGCCCTCTGCTACGGCATGCCGCCCACCGGCGGCTTCGGCACCGGCATCGACCGGCTGACCATGCTCTTCACCGACAAACAGTCCATCCGCGAGGTGATCCTTTTCCCACACCTGCGCACAGTGTGATGGGTGACGTCCGGCCCACCGCCTAGAAACGGAACGCGTGTGCCTCGAACTTTCGTAGCCCTCGACCTGGAGACCACCGGTCTCGACAAAGATCGCGACGCGATCATCGAGGTGGGCGCGGTCAGATTTCAAAACGACGTGCCGGTCGAGCGGTACAGCACGCTCATCAATCCGGGCCGTCCCCTCCCCTACGAGATCACCCAGCTCACCGGCCTCACCGACCGCGACCTGATCGGCAAGCCGCGCTTCGACCAGGTGGCATCGCAGATCATGCGCTTCGTGGGCAACGCGACCGTCGTCGGCCACAACATCGGCTTCGACCTGGGCTTCCTGCGCGTGCAGGGCCTGCTCACCACCAACGTTGGGCTGGATACATGGGAGCTGGCCACCATCCTGTTGCCCGGGCTGCCGGGCTACAGCCTGGGGGTATTGTCCGAGCGGCTGGGTCTGGACATGGACGGCCAACATCGCGCGCTCGAAGACGCCGAACGATCGGGCCGCCTTTTCGTGAAGCTGACCGAGATGGCCGCCCGGCTGCCGCGGCCGGTGCTCATGGAGATCCTTCGGCTGGCGCAAGAGAGCCTCTGGCCGCTGGGCGAGGTGTTCCGCGAGGCCGCGCGGGCGGCCGGCGTCGTGCGGCCGGCGTCGGCCCCGCTGGGCCTGGAGCAACTGGCGCCGGAGTGTCCGCTCTTTCAGCCGTGGCGCCAGCCCGAACCGCTGGCGCCGCAGGGCAACGCGGCCCCGATCGACGCCGCGGAGCTGGGGGCCATGTTGCGGCCGGGCGGCGCGTTCAGCCGGGCGTTTCCGGGCTTCGAGTTCCGGCCGCCCCAGGTGCACATGCTCGAGGCGGTGGCCCAGGCCTTCAACCAGGGCCACCACCTGATGGCCGAGGCCGGCACCGGTACCGGCAAATCGGTGGCCTATCTCTTGCCGGCCATCGCCTACGCGGTCAAGAACGGCGTCCGGGTCGTCGTCAGCACCAACACCATCAACCTGCAAGATCAACTCTTCCACAAAGATCTGCCCGATCTCCAGCGCATCCTGAAAGATGTATGGGCGGCGGATCCGCCCTTCCGCGTCGCGCTGTTGAAGGGGCGCAGCAACTACCTGTGCCCGCGGCGCTTCCTGGGCCTGAAGGCGCGGCCCAACCTGAGCGACGACGAGCTGCGCATGATCGCGCGCGTCCTGGTCTGGTTGCCCACCACCGCGACGGGCGATCAGAGCGACCTGGCGTTGCCGTTGCCCTCCGACCGCTTCGTCTGGAGCCAGATCTCGGCCGAGAACGAGGGTTGCACGCTGGATCGCTGTCAGCGGGAGATGGGGGGCCGCTGTTTCTTCTATCGGGCGCGGCGCCAGGCCGAGGCTGCGCACATCATCGTCGTCAACCACGCGCTCTTGATGGCCGACGCGGCCACCGAGAATCGGGTCTTGCCCGAATACCACCATCTGATCGTGGACGAAGCGCATCACCTGGAGGATGCGGTCACCGATCAGCTCAGTTTTCGCGCCGACAACGCCACCCTGAACCAGATGTTCGCGGCGCTCTACCCGTTCGGCGGCCGGGCCGGCCAGGGGGCCGCGCGGGCATCGGGCCTGTTGGCCGACATCGACGACCTGCTTCGTCGGCGCCAGGTGCCGGCGCAACTGGCGGCCACCGTCCACGATCAGATCCTGCGCATCCAGGCCGCCTGCGACGGCGCACACCTGCGCCTGGAGAACTTCTGGCAGGTGATGGACGAGGTGGTGCAGGCGTTCAGGCCGCAGGCCGACAACAGCGAGTACGACCTGCGCATCCGCATCACCGACGCGATCCGCAGCCAGCCGGTTTGGGTCGAGGTGGAGGTGGCCTGGGAGAACGCGAGCGTGATCTGGCAGAGTGCGCTCAAAGAGCTGGCCGCGCTGCGCGACGGCCTGGTGATCCTGGCCAAGGCCGGCTTCGAGCCCGAAGAGATCGGCCGGACCGTCGAGGAGCTGGACGCGGCCGTCGGCCGGTTGAGCGAGGCATACGCGCAGATGGAGGCCTGGGTGATGAAGCCGGAAGCGAACGGCGTGTATTGGGTGGAAGCGAGCCCGAATGCCGGCCGCCATCGGAAGGTGGCCCTGCGCGCCGCACCGCTGCACATCGGCCCCCTGGTGCAACAGCACGTCTTCTTCCGCAACGACACGGTGATCCTGACGTCTGCGACGCTGCGCACGGCCGGCAGCTTCGAGTACATCCGCGATCGCCTGGCCGCGCAGGAAGCCGACACCGTCACCGTCGGCTCGCCGTTCGACTACAAGGCCAGCACGCTCCTCTATCTGCCGACCGACCTGCCGGAGCCGAACGCGCCGGGCTTCCAGACGGCCGTCGAGCAGACGCTGGTGGCCCTGGCCAAGGCGCTGGGCGGTCGCACGTTGGTGCTCTTCACCTCCTATGCGCAGTTGCGACGCACCGCCCAGGCCATCATCCCGCCGCTCACCGAGGCCGGCATCACCGTGCTCAGCCAGGGGAGCGGCAGCTCGCGGCATCAGCTCCTGGAGACGTTCAAGGCGGCCAACCGGACGATCCTGCTCGGCACGCGCAGCTTCTGGGAGGGGGTGGACGTGATCGGCCCGGCCCTCAGCGCGCTGGTGCTGGTCAAGCTGCCGTTTGCCGTGCCCACCGATCCGATCGTGGCCGCGCGCAGCGAGACGTTCGATGACCCGTTCTACCATTATCAGGTGCCCGATGCCATCCTGCGCTTCCGCCAGGGCTTCGGCCGGCTCATCCGCAGCAAGACCGACCGCGGGGTGGTGGTGGTGCTCGACAGGCGCATCCAGACGAAGAACTACGGCCGGCTGTTCCTCGAGTCTTTGCCCGAGTGCACGGTCCACAAAGGCCCGCTGATGAACCTGCCGGCCGCGGCACGGCAGTGGATCGAGGGACGCACCGACCGTAACTTGACACAACCGCCGTCGTGAATAAAATGCACATGGAAACCTCCGAGGCTTCATGGCAGGCCTCGGAGGTTTTACTGGAAAGAAGCCAACGGGCCGGCCGCAGCGCAGGCCGGGATGCATCAAAGGAGAGACCTGTCTCATGATCGGTGTACAAGATTTACGCAAGGGTATGACCTATATCGAGGACGGTGAGCTGTGGCGCGTGTTGGAGTATGCCCACATCAAGGCCGGCCGGGGCAACGCGACCATCCGCTTGAAGGTGCGCAACGTGCGCAATGGGGCCACGATGGAAAAGACGTATCCCTCCGGCAGCCGCGTCCAGGATGTCCGGCTCGATCATGCGGAGGTGCAGTACCTCTACAACGACGGCGATCTGTACTACTTCATGGACCTGGAGACGAACGAACAGCCGGTCCTGACCGCCGCCATGCTGGGCGATGCCGTCAACTACCTGACCGACGGCCTGACGCTGGAGCTGGAGAGCTACGAGGGAGAGCCGATCAGCGTGGAGCTGCCGACGACCGTTGACCTGGAGGTGATTCAGACCGATCCGGGCTTCGCGGGCGATACGGCCACCAACGCGACCAAGCCGGCCATCGTGAGCACCGGTTATCAGGTGCAGGTGCCCCTGTTCGTCAACGTGGGCGATGTGATCCGCATTGACACGCGCACGGGCGAGTATGTGACGCGCGTATAGGGCCAGAGGCCGTTTTTGCAAACTGCGCGCTTTCTGCTATAATCGTATCAGATCGGTACGCGGCAATGCCGATCTGCGCCACCCTAGCTCAATCGGCAGAGCAAGCGCTTCGTAAGCGCTAGGTTAACGGTTCAACTCCGTTGGGTGGCTCCTGGTGGCCCCGACCTTTCTCGGTTGGGGCCTTTCCATATTTACGGGGTCTCTCCTGCGTGTTGCATGACTGCCACTTCTGAAGCCGGCCTGCGCCGCGGCGAGGTGCTGGACCGATTCTGGCGCCTCGCCAGTTCAGGCTACGTCACTCTAGCTCTCTTTGCCTTGCTGGCGGTTACCCTGGCGTTGACGATCGTCTTTCCCCAGCTTCCGGCCTCGCTGGGGGTCGGCGAACGGGCGCGCCAGCTCGATGCGCTCACCTCGTCCTATCGCAACCTGGGGCCGCTCTTGCGGTGGCTTGGGGCCTTCACGATCTTCGACGGCTTGTGGCTGCGGTTGCTGGCGGGCTTGCTGGCCTATAATCTGCTGCTGCGGCTCGCCGACCGGGCGCGTCTGCTGCGCGAGGCCGGCCGGCCGGTGAGCGCGGCGCCGGCGCCGCGACCCGGCCATGTCGCGCGGCGCACCGTCGTGACCGCCACGCCGGCCGGGGCGCTGGCGGCCGTGCAAGAGGCCATGCGGCCGCACTATCCGACCCTGGTCGTTGAGACGACCGAAAGAGGCGCGCGGGTGTATGGCCGCCGCGGGGAGCCGGGTGCGGCGGCCGGCCTGCTCTTCACGTTGGGCCTCTTGTGCCTGTTGGCCGGCCTGATGGTCAATGCCGCAGCCGGCTGGTACACCTCCGAGATGTCGCTGATGGCCTCCGAAACCGCGCGCTTCCCCGTGGCCGGCGGGCTGGAGATCGCGTTCAACGGCTTCGGCGAAGGCGCTTCATCGTCGCGTGCGTCGGTCACCGTGACCTGGGCCGACGGCCGACGGGTCGAGCTGCGGCCCGGCCGCTACCGGCCCGACCGGACCGGCCATCTGTGGGTCGTGCAGCTCGGCGAAGGGCCGGTGCTGCGCGCGCGCGCCGGCCGCGCCGGCCGGCCGCTCCTCCTCCAGGTCCTGGCGACCGACGGCCGGGCCGCCGAAGAGCTGCGGATGGCGTTCCGCCAGGCTCAGACGGAGCAGGCGTTCGCCGTTCCCGACGCCGGTTTGACCCTCCGCACCGTGAGCTACGATGCGCTGCCGGGCCAGGGGATCGCCGGGCCGGTCTTCCTGGTCGAGGCGTACCGCGGCGATGACCCTACGCCGCTGCTCACGAAGCTGGTCGAGGTGGAAGCGACGTTGTCGGTGGACGACGTGATCGTAGAGCTGCGCCGGGAACGCTACGTCGTGCTGGTCGCGGCGTATCTGCCGGGGCTTGTCTTGCTCGCCGCGGCCGGTGTGCTGATGGCGGCCGCGGCGCTCCTGGCGGCCGGCTGGGGTTACGTCGAGACGTGGGCCGCGCTGAGCTTCGGCCGGCCGACGGTGGCCATCGCCTTCCGCACGTCGGCGCCGTGGCGGCCAGCCGCCGAAGCCGGCCGGTTGCTCGCGGCCGTGGAGGCGGCGCTGGCCGCTCCGACGTCGGAGGGGGGCCGCGGGCCGGCCGAGCACGCGGCTCTGGCGCGGCCCGGGGAGACGGGAGGACGTGCATGAAGCCGATCACCATCGGCGTGGCCGGCGGCACCGGCTCGGGCAAGACGACCGTGGCGCTGAAGATCCTCGAGCGCGTGGGCTTCGACCGGATCGCCTACCTGCCGCACGACGCGTACTATCGCGATGCCAGCAATCTGCCGCCGGCCGAGCGCAGCCAGCTCAACTTCGACCATCCCGACGCGCTGGACAACGACCTGTTGATCCAGCATCTGCGCCAGCTCCAGGCCGGCCACGCGGTCGAGATCCCCGTGTACGACTTCAAGACCCATACGCGGCTCGCGGAGACGCGGCGGGTGGATCCGCAGCCGGTCATCCTGGTGGAGGGGATCTTGATCTTCGCGGACAAGCGGCTGCGCGATCTGATGGACGTCAAGATCTTCGTGGACACCGACGCCGACCTGCGCTTCATCCGGCGGCTCCAGCGCGACATCACCGAGCGCGGCCGCTCGCCGGAATCGGTCATCAACCAGTATCTGCGCACCGTGCGGCCGATGCACCTGGAGTTCGTGGAGCCGAGCAAGCGTTACGCCGACGTGATCATCCCGGAAGGCGGCTTCAACGAGGTGGCCATCGAGATGGTGGCGGCGCGGCTGCGTTCCCTGGTGGAACAGGCCGGCGCCGCGTGACGGCCGCGGGCGTTTGACATCTGTTTTGTTCGGTGATAGAGTGCGGTTGATCGCATGACTGCCGGGAGGGCAGCTTGAGCCGGAATTTTGCCATCATCGGCGTGGGCGGCTACATCGCGCCGCGCCACCTCAAAGCAATCAGGGACACGGGGAACCGCCTGGTGGCCGCGGTGGATCCGAAGGACTCGGTCGGCATCCTGGACGCGTATTCGTTCGACGTGGCCTTCTTCACCGAGATCGAGCGCTTCGATCGCCACCTGGAGAAGCTGCGCCGCGGCCCGGAAGAGAACCGCGTCCATTACATCAGCATCTGTTCGCCCAACTACCTGCACGACGCGCATTGCCGTCTGGCGTTGCGCGTGGGCGCCGACGCCATCTGCGAGAAGCCGTTGGTGATCAACCCGTGGAACCTCGACGCGCTGCAAGAGCTGGAGCACGAGACCGGCCGGCGGATCAGCACCATCCTCCAGTTGCGGGTGCATCCGAAGCTGGTGGAGCTGCGCCAGAAGCTGCAAGCCGAGTCGCCCGGCTGCCAACACGACGTGCAGCTCACCTATGTGACCGCGCGCGGGGGGTGGTATCACGTCTCGTGGAAGGGCTCGGCCGAGAAGTCGGGCGGGATCGCCACCAACATCGGCATCCACTTCTTCGACCTGCTCCTGTGGCTCTTCGGCCCGGCCGGCGAAAGCCGCGTGTATCACGCCGATCCGCAGCGGATGGCCGGCTTTCTGGAGCTGGAGCGGGCGCGGGTGCGCTGGTTCCTGTCGGTGGACCACCACGATCTGCCCTTCCCGGCCGAGCCGGGCAAGCGGAGCACCTATCGTTCGATCGCGATTGACGGCGAGGAGCTGGAGTTCACCGAGGGGTTCACCGACCTGCACACGCGGGTCTACGAGCGGACGCTGGCCGGCGAGGGCTTCGGGATCGAGGACGCGCGGCCTTCGATCAGCCTGGTGTATCGCATCCGCACGGCTCCGATCTCGCCGCGCGACGACATGGTGCATCCGTTCCTGCGGCGATGAAGGAAGGACGTTCGTGACCGGCGATTACTTCGTACATCCCAGTTCCTACGTGGACGAGCCGTGCGAGATCGGCGCGGGGACGCGCATCTGGCACTTCTGTCACATCATGGCCGGCGCGCGCATCGGCGAGCGCTGCAACCTGGGCCAGAACGTCTTCGTCGGCAGCGGCGTGGTGATCGGCAGCAACGTCAAGATCCAGAACAACGTCTCGGTCTATCCCGGCGTCGAGCTGGAGGATGACGTGTTCTGCGGGCCGTCGTGCGTGTTCACCAACGTCATCAACCCGCGCTCGCAGATCGTCCGCCATCACGAGTACCGGCGCACGCTGGTGCGCCGCGGCGCGACGATCGGCGCCAACGCCACGATCGTGTGCGGCGTGACGATCGGCCGCTATGCATTCATCGGCGCCGGCGCGGTGGTAGTGACCGACGTGCCCGACTACGCGCTGATGCTCGGCGTGCCGGCCCGCCGCCGCGGCTGGATGAGCCGCCACGGCCATCGCCTGCCCGAGCCGGACGCCGAGGGGATCATGATCTGCCCGGAGAGCGGCTGGCGCTATCGCGAGGTCGAGCCGGGCGTGGTGCGTTGCCTGGATTGGCCGGAGGATCAACCGCTGCCGTAGTGCGAAATTCATTTCGCAACCCGCCAGGAGAACGCGATGCCCTACAGCCAACCCATCCCGTTGCTCGACCTGAAGGCCCAATACGCGGCGATCCGCGAGGAGGTCCGCGCGGCGATAGACCGCGTGGCCGACGCGCAGCACTTCATCGGCGGCCCCGAGGTCGAGGCGCTGGAGCGCGAGGTGGCGGCCTATTCGCAGGCGCAGTTCGGCATCGGTGTCAGCTCGGGCACCGACGCGCTGCTCGTGGCGCTGATGGCCATTGATCTGCGGCCCGGCGACGAGGTGATCACGACGGCCTACAGCTTCTTCGCCACGGCCGGCTCGATCTATCGGCTGGGCGGCCGGCCGGTCTTCGTGGACATCAATCCGCTCACGTACAACATCGAGCCGGCGCAGATCGAGGCGGCGATCACCGACCGCACGCGGGCGATCATCCCCGTGCATCTGTTCGGCCAGATGGCCGACATGGATCCGATCATGGACATCGCGCGGCGGCACGACCTGATCGTCATCGAGGATGCCGCGCAGGCCATCGGCGCGGAGTACCGGGGCCGGCGGGCCGGCTCCATCGGCCATTTCGGCTGCTTCAGCTTCTTCCCGTCGAAGAACCTGGGCGCGTTCGGCGACGGCGGCCTGATCACGACCAACGATCCCGAGCTGGCGCACCGGGCGCGGCTGTTGCGCAATCACGGCGCGGAGCCGAAGTACTATCACAAGGTGGTGGGCGGCAACTTTCGGCTCGATGCCCTCCAGGCGGCCGTGTTGCGCGTCAAGCTCAAGTACCTGGACGGCTGGACGGCCGCTCGCCAGCGCAACGCCGAGCGCTATCGGCGTCTCTTCGCGGAGGCCGGATTGGCCGATCCCCGATCCCCAACTCTCAGCCCCCGATCTCCCATTGTCCTGCCGACCGACATGGGCTACGGCCGGCACATCTACAACCAGTTCGTCATCCGCGCCGACCGCCGGGAGCGCGTGATGGCGGTGTTGCGGGAGCGCAAGATCGGGCACGAGGTCTACTATCCGGTGCCGCTGCACCTGCAGGAGTGCTTCGCGGGCCTGGGCTATCGGCCGGGCGACCTGCCCGAGAGCGAACGCGCGGCCGGCGAGACGCTGGCGTTGCCGATCTACGGAGAGCTGACCGCGGAGATGCAAGAGGCGGTGGTGGAAGCTATTGCTTCGGCATATCATGAATGATGAGCGAACATTCAGCTCGTTTTGTGGATGAAGCTGTATCGAGGCGCTCGGCGATCGTCGAGCGGCTACGAGCCGTCTTGCCCGCGATCCTTCGGCCTCGGCCGGTGGTGGCGGCTTATCTCTATGGCTCGTTCGCCGATGGGCGGGTCCTGCCTGACAGCGACATAGATATTGCCCTGGTTTTGGCGCCGGAACCCAGCCTGACTGCTTACGAGCGGACGGCCCTGGAGCTAGACGTGGCAGCGGAGATCGAGGATTGCGATTTTGACCGCACGGTAGATGTGCGCGTCATCAATGATGCGCCGCTCGTTGCGCAGGGCGCGGTATTGACTGATGGCATTTGTGTGTATTCTGGCGACGAGACGTTGCGGGAAGAGTATGAAGTTCTGACCCGCAAATTATACTTCGACTTCTTGCCTACACTCCGAATGATGCGCCGGGCGTATTTCCAGCGCAAGGGTAAGGACCTACGTCGTCAGGGATTTCTTCGCCATGGTCAAGATTGAAAAAATCGAAGGCGTTTTTCGGAATCTGGATCGTTACGTGGGCATTTTGCGCGAGTTGGCGCAGTTGCCGCCAGCGGTACTGTTGGCAGATCCGGTGCGACTTGGAGGCGCGAAGTACTATTTACAAGTAGCAATTGAATGTTGTATAGATGTGGCCAACCATTTGATTGCGCAGTCCGGGTGGCGTGCACCTCGAAACTATGCGGATAGCTTTGTCGTGCTTGTTGAGAATCAGGTTCTGCCGGAAGAATTCTTGCCGACCTTTCGACGCATGGTGGGGATGCGGAATCGTTTGGTACATTTGTACTGGGAAGTGGATGACGCGACGGTTTGTCAAGTTCTTAGCGATCACCTGGGCGATTTCGTCCGTTTTCAAGCCATGATTCTTGACTATCTGCGAGCAACCAAAGCGTGGCCGGCGACTGACGAGGAAGGATACACCAGCGAATGAAAGTGGTAACCGTGATCGGCGCGCGGCCGCAATTCATCAAGGCCGCGC
>DAOTZV010000076.1:0-3497 GCA_034434235.1 Anaerolineae bacterium | reverse complement strand
TTCCGGCCGCATAATGTCGCGCGCGACATCCCCGGCCTCTACTTCGTGGGCCAGGCCACCTATCCCGGCATCGGGATGCCCATGGTGATGCTCTCTGCACGGCTCCTGGCGGAACGGCTTCAGCGGGAGCGATGAACCTTTTGCTCTCTCTGCGATCACCGCGAGCGAGTTGTTGCATGGCGTGCATCGTGCCGTAGATGGCCCGATACGCGAGAAAAGGGCGCAGTTTGTTGAGTATCTCCTCGGTCTCTTTCCCATTCTCCCGTTTGACTTGGAGACCGCACGCGTCCATGCGGAGCTTTGGGCTGCAATGCAGAGCGCCGGTCAAACCATCGGTGCCCACGATTTGATCGTTGCAGCCGCTGCGCGCGCGGCTGGCTACGGTGTGATCACCGTCAACAGCGCCGAATTTCAACGCGTTCCTGGTCTTACAGTGGTCACTCCGGCATCGTAAACGTAGTTGAGCCAGACTCACCCATGAACCTGGCTCAACTGCTTCACGCAAAGACACCGATACACCAAGACGACTGGCAGGCCTGACCTGCTCTTTGTGGTCTTTGTGCCTTTGTGTGAGCTCTTTACCCGCTGTGGCGGCGCCCCCGGCATGGGCTGTAACCTGATCATTGCAGCGCACGTGCCAGGCAACCTTTCAGGTGCCTGGCACGTGATGTTCCGACGACAAGCTGGCGTCGGGCGCTATTTCTTTTCGACGGTGTTCAGCAGCCGGGCGGCGAAATGAATTTCGCCTTACGCCTTGCGAGATGCATTTCTCGCCAGGCGACATGAATTTCGCTTTACGCCCGGGCCAGGTCGAAGCGGTCCAGGTTCATGACCTTGTTCCACGCCGCCACGAAGTCGTGCACGAACTTCTCCTGGGCATCGTCACAGGCATAGACCTCGGCCAGGGCCCGCAGTTGAGCGTTCGAGCCGAAGATCAGGTCGACGCGGGTGCCGGTCCACTTAAGCGCGCCCGTCTTGCGATCGCGGCCCTCGAACACCTCGCTGTCCCCGTCGACCGGATGCCACTCCGTGCGCATGTCGAGCAGGTTCACGAAGAAGTCGTTGGTGAGCGCGCCCGGCCGGTCGGTGAAGACGCCGTGGCGGGACCCCCCGAAATTGGCTTCCAGGACGCGCATGCCGCCGACGAGGACCGTCATCTCCGGCGCGGTGAGCGCCAACAGTTGCGCGCGATCCACCAGCAGGTGCTCTGCCCGCACGGCCGACTTCGCCTTCTGGTAGTTGCGGAACCCGTCGGCAAACGGTTCGAGCACGGCGAATGACTCGACGTCGGTCTGCTCCTGGGATGCATCCATGCGCCCCGGCGTGAAGGGCACAGTCACCGCATAACCAGCGTTCTTCGCCGCCTGCTCGACCGCGGCGCAACCGCCCAGGACGATCAGGTCGGCCAGCGAAACCCTCTTGCCGTTGGCCTGCGCGGCGTTGAACTCCCGCTGGATGCCCTCGAGGGTTGCCAGCACCTTCGCCAGTTGCGCGGGCTCATTGACCTCCCAGTCCTTTTGCGGAGCCAGGCGGATGCGCGCGCCGTTGGCGCCCCCGCGCTTATCGGAGTTGCGGAAGGTGGCGGCCGCTGACCAGGCGGTGTAGACCAGCTCCCGGATGGAGAGCCCCGAGGCCAGGATGCGGGCCTTGAGCGCGGCGATGTCGTCCGCGTTGATCAGCTCGTGGTCCACGGCCGGGATGGGGTCTTGCCAGATCAACTCTTCGGCCGGCACCTCCGGGCCGAGATAGCGTGCGCGCGGCCCCATGTCGCGGTGGGTCAGCTTGAACCAGGCGCGGGCGAAGGCATCGGCGAATTCCTGGGGGTTCTCCAGGTAGCGCTGCGCAATGGCCCGATAGGCCGGGTCGTAGCGCAAGGCCAGGTCGGCCGTGGTCATCATCGGCGGGTGCTTCTTCGACGGGTCGTGCGCGTCGACCACCATGTCCTCTTCCTCGACATTCTTGGCCACCCACTGGTACGCGCCGGCCGGGCTCTTGGTCAGCTCCCACTCGTATTTGAACAGCACCTTCAGATAGCCCATGTCCCAGCGGGTCGGGTTCGGCTTCCAGGCGCCTTCGATGCCGCTGGTGATCGTATGGGGGCCTTTGCCGGTGCCGAAGCGGTTCTTCCAGCCGAGGCCCTGTTCTTCGATGGGGGCGCCTTCGGGCTCGGGGCCCAGATGCGACGCCGGAGCCGCGCCATGGGCCTTGCCGAAGGTGTGGCCGCCGGCAATCAACGCGACCGTCTCTTCGTCGTTCATGGCCATGCGCCGAAATGTCTCGCGTACGTCGCGGGCCGATCCCACCGGATCCGGGTTGCCGTTCGGGCCTTCCGGGTTCACGTAGATCAGGCCCATCTGCACGGCGGCCAGGGGATTCTCGAGCTCCCGGTCGCCGGAGTAGCGCTGGTCGCCCAGCCACTCGCGCTCGGGCCCCCAGTAGACGTCCTCTTGCGGCTCCCATACGTCTTCGCGGCCGCCGCCGAAGCCGAACGTCTTCATGCCCATGGACTCCAGCGCGCAGTTGCCCGCCAGGATCATCAGGTCGGCCCACGAGATCTTCCGGCCGTATTTCTGCTTGATCGGCCACAGCAGCCGCCGCGCCTTGTCGAGGTTGACGTTGTCCGGCCAGCTGTTGACCGGGGCGAAGCGTTGGAGGCCCCAGCTCGCGCCCCCGCGGCCGTCGCCGATGCGATAGGTGCCGGCCAGATGCCACGCCATCCGAATGATGAGCCCCCCGTAGTGGCCCCAGTCGGCCGGCCACCAGTCCTGGGAATTCGTCATCAACGCGTAGAGGTCCTGCTTCAGAGCCTCGTAGTCTAGCTTTTTGAACTCCTCGGCGTAGTTGAAGTCCTCGCCCATCGGGTTGCTCAAGGGAGAGTTCTGGTGCAGGATCCTGAGGTTCAACTGGTTCGGCCACCAGTCTCGATTCGACGGACCTCGGCCGACCGTGTGAAGGCTGCCCGTCGCCGGATGTCTGCTATTGTCGCTCATACGCTGTTCCTTTCGCGGTGTGAATGGTGAACTCAACGCCTGTATTTTATCGCTGGCAATCGGGACACAGGCCGATAAAAGTCAACTCTACTTTTTGGGCCTGGAAGCCCGTGGTGTGGGCGATCTCTTCCAGGGCGCGGTCCAGGTCGGGGAAGCAGTAGTCCAGTACCTTGCCGCATTGACGGCATACCAGGTGGTCGTGTCGGGCCAGGTTGCGATCGTATAGCGTCGCGCCGCTGCCCAGATGTACCGCCTGTATCTGGCCGGCCTGGAGCAGATACGCCAGCGCGTTGTAGACGGTGGCGTAGGCGATGCCGGGCAGGCGCTGGCGCACTCGATCGTAGATTTCCTGGGCCGTCAGATGTTTTTCCGATTCCTGTATTACCGCCAGCACCGCTTCTCGTTGACGGGTTAATTGCAATGGGGTCGGCATGGCGCTTTCTTCTTTCTGTCAGCCCCGTTCACGGGGCGCTGCTCTGTAGCCCGGCGATTGATCGCCGGGCGGCC
>DAOTZV010000075.1:0-1753 GCA_034434235.1 Anaerolineae bacterium | reverse complement strand
GGGATTTCTCTGGCGCATCGGCCTGTTGCGTCTGGAGTGGTGACATGAAGATCAACCTGACGAAGCTGCGCTTCTGGCCGCGCCGGCGCACAACGGTGGTGGCCGCCACAGGCCGTGCAGAGGTGTTGTCGCTCCTGTGGCAGCGTTCCGATGTGCGCGTGCGCGAGGCGCGCACGGTGGACGGTCTTCATGCGCTCCTGGACGAAGCGCGTCTGGTCATCCTCGATCCGGCCGACCTGCTGGCCGGTCGGCTGGAGATCTCGTATGCGTTCGCCGCGCTGGCGCAGGCGCACATTCCACATACCGACAGCGCGGGATTTCTGGCCGAACCGGAACGCTGGCTGGCTTCGGCGGCCGTCTTTGCCGGTCAGGTGCGCAGCCTGCCCCCGCGCCTGGTGGCCTTCACGTCGCTGGCCTCCGGCGGGGTGGGCAAGACAACCCTGACCCTGGGGCTGGCGTTCAGCGTGGCCCGACGCACGCATCTGCCGGTGGCCATCATCGAACTGGCACATGGCGCATCCGGCTTCCTGGCCGTCCTGGACCCGGCGCGCTTTACCGCCGCGCCGGTGGATGCCTACATGCTGGCCACCCAGGAGGTGCAGCCCGCCGTCTGGCGCGATGGGCCGGTCAGCCTGACCGTGGTCCCGATGGATGGCCGCCAGGCGGCGCTGTTGACCGGCGAGAGCCTGGCCGCGCTCCTGGCGCGTCTGCGCGCCAGCCATGTGTTGGTGGTCGCGGATGCGGTGCAGCCGCATCCGCTCTGGCCGGCGGTGGATGCCGCGGCCGAGGTCATCTTCGTGATGGCCGCGGCCGACCGACCGGATACGGTGGTCAACGCGCAGACCGCGCTGGCCGAGGCGAACGATCCCCGCCAGCACCTGGTGCTCAACCTGGCGGGCAACCTGGACCGGCTGGCCAGCCGCCTGGCGGCCGATCACACCCAGACGCTCGTGATCCCACGGCGACCCGCGATTGCGCGCTACGCGGATCCGCTGTTGTCGTTGACCAAGATCATCTGGCCGGAGTGGTGAAATGCAGGAACCGAAGACGATCAGCGTCACCGATTTCAGGATCAAGATCCGGGAGATCATGGAAAATGCGCATTTCCGCGGCCAGCGTTATCTGGTCGAACGCTCCGGCCAGGGGATGGTGGTGGTGCTGGGCGTTGAAGACTACCGGCGTTTGCTGGCTGCTTATGCTGCTTATAACAATGAGGCGCACCCATGCGTAAACGTACCTTGATTTCAGCCCTCATTGGCCTGGCCGCACTGGCCGGCGCGCTCCTGGTGGCGCGCTGGACCGCGCGCCGGGTGCAGGAACAGATCATCAGCGTGCCGGTGGTGGTGGCCCGGCGCATCATCCCGCCGCAAACCCTCATCACGGCCGATATGCTCACGACGCGTGAGTTCCCGCGCGCGGTCATCAGCGCGCCGATCTATCGTGACCCGCAGGAACTGGTCGGCCTGGTCGCACATACTGAGATCGTACCGGATGCGCCGATCTTCAAGAGCTACGCCGTGTCAGCCCAAGAGGCGCGCTTCTCGGCCGATGCCCGGGCCGTAGCGGTGGCCTTGAAGGTGGATACGGCCCGGGCCGTAGGCGGCCTGGTCGCGGCCGGGCAACGGGTCGACGTGTGGCGCATTGCCCGCGTGCAGGTGCGCGAGACGGACATCCCGACCCTCCTGGCCGGTCGCGGGGCCGGCGTGGAGCTGATCGCCCGGGATCTGCGCGTGTTGTCCGTGCAGACGGCCGC
>DAOTZV010000074.1:0-10307 GCA_034434235.1 Anaerolineae bacterium | reverse complement strand
GGCGTAAGCGGCATAGCGCGGCCGGCAAACATGGTATTTCGAGGAAGGTGATCGCTGATGTATCCGTTGCTTCTGACATTGCATTCCTGGTTGCGTTGGATCGTGGTGATCGTCGGCGTGATCGCCGTGGCGCGGTTCGCGCTGGGCTGGGGGGGCCGCCGCGCATGGCAAGGGCTCGATGGCCGGCTGGCGGTCGTCTTGCCGACCCTGTTGGACATCCAGCTCCTGGTCGGGCTGCTGCTCTACTTCTTTGCCAGCCCGATCACCGCCGGCGCGCTGCGCAACTTCGGCGCGGCGATGGGCAACGCGGTAACGCGCTTCTTTGCAGTCGAGCATCTGCTGCTGATGGTGATCGCGCTGGCGCTGGCGCATGTCGGCGGCGTGCTGGTCAAGCAGCGCCGCGCCGATCCGGCCCGTTTCCGGCTGGCGACGGTGCTCTTCGGGTTGGCCATCGTCGTCATCCTGGCGGCGATCCCGTGGCCGTTCGTGACGGCCGGCATGAACCGGCCCTGGTTCCGCCTGGGCTAGCCGATGAACGCCTCGCACGGCCCGGCCGAAGGCTCCGACATGCTGGCGCGCATCCTGGCAGAGGCGAGCCGCCTCTTCGTGGCGCGCGGCTACCGCGGCATCTCGATGCGCGAGATCGCCGAGGCGGTCGGCATCTCGAAGGCCGGGCTGTACTACCATTTTCGAGATAAGGAAGAGTTGTTCCTGGCGATCCTGACGGCCAACCTGGACATGGTGGCGCAGATCGTGCGCGACGCCTGCCGTCAGGACGCCAGCACGCGCGCGCGGATGGCGCAGATGTTACGGGCGCTCCTGGCCCTGCCGGCGGATCAGCGCGCGCTGATCCGCCTGGCCAACCAGGAGATGGTGCACATGAGCGCCGAAGCGCGGGCGAGCTTCGAGGCGACCTACCATCTGAAGTTCCTCGGCCAGATCGAAGCGCTGCTGCAGACGGGCATCGCCCGCGGCGAGCTGCGGCCCGTCAACGTTCAGCTCGCCACCTGGCTCCTGTTGGGCATGGCCTATCCGTTCTTCTCGCCCGCCCATCCCGCCGCGGCGATGAACGAGGTGGTGGATCTGATCATAGCGGTCTTTTTCGATGGGTTGGGATGTGAAGTAAAGCGCGCTTGACAACTTTCCCTTTCCCCTTTATCCTTAGGCCATCCTGTCTCGATCCACCTCCTACGGAGGATGCCCATGTCCGCAGCGAAGCATCGTTGGTTCGTGGTGGCCGTCTTCTTCCTCTTCATGCTGCTGCATCAGTCGGATCGGCTGTTGATCAGCACGCTGACGCCCGATATCATGGATACGTTTCAGATCACGATGGCGCAGATGGGCGCGGTGTCTACCGGCGCGCTGATCGTGGCCGCGCTCTTCTACCCCATCTGGGGCTATCTCTACGACCGGTATGGCCGTGCCCGGCTGTTGGCCCTGGCCTCCTTCATCTGGGGCTCGACGACCTGGTTGAACGCGATCGCGCCGAACTTCCGCGCGTTCCTGCTCACGCGCGCCAGCACCGGCATAGACGACTCCAGCTATCCGGGCATCTACAGCCTGATCGCCGACTACTTCCCGCCCAAGATGCGCGGCAAGGTCAACGGCATCCTGGAGCTGGCCATGCCGCTCGGCTTTCTTTCGGGCATGATCCTGGCGCTGGCGCTGAAGGACACCATCGGCTGGCGCGGGGTCTTCTACATCACCGGCACCCTTGGCATCCTGCTCGCGGTCGTGATCTTCCTCGGCGTGCGCGAGCCGAAGCGCGGGGGCAGCGAGCCGGAGATGGCCGGCGTCGAGCTGGTGACCACCTATCGCTTCAACTGGCCCACCGCGCGAGCGCTCCTGTCCAAGCGCACGTTGCGGCCCCTCTTCCTCCAGGGCTTCTTCGGCGTTTTTCCGTGGAACGTGATCACCTTCTGGTTCTTCACCTATCTGGAGAAAGAGCGCGGCTATGAAGGGACCATGCTCTTCGTGACCATGGCCGCGGCCGTGCTGGTACTGGCGGCCGGCTATCCGCTGGGCGGCGCGCTGGGAGATGCGCTCTTCAAGCGCACCCCGCGCGGCCGGCTCATCGTGGCCGGCGTCGGCGTGCTGACCGGCGCGGTGTTGCTGGTCTTGACGTTGAGTGTCCCGATCGCCAACCAGGGCCTCTTTCTGCTGATGCTGGCGCTCACCGCGCTCTTCATCCCCTTCGCGGCGCCCAATGTCGTCGCAACGGTCTACGACATCACCCTGCCCGAGGTGCGCAGCACCGCGCTCGCCATCCAATACCTGATCGAGTCGGCCGGCGCGGCGCTGGCGCCGCTGATCGCCGGCATCATCGCCGACCGCTCCTCGCTCCACGATGCGATCCTGTTGATCTGCGTCTCGACCTGGATCGTGTGCGCATTCTTCTTCACCTTTGCCGGCCGCACCATCCCCGGCGACATCCGTGTATTGCGCGATCAGATGCGCGAGCGCGCGGCCCGAGAACAGGCCCTCGCCGCCGGCCGGACATAACTCTTCTTTAGCAGGGAAGCTTCGTAATGTGAAATGCAATTTGAACGATTTATGCTTTGTAGTATAATTGGCACAGGTTTGCGAGTCATGCGTCAGGCATGGAGCATTCATGAAAGACTCTTGCTTTCCACCGTCTCATCCTGGCCAGAAAGGAGCGCGTATGTCCCTCAACTTGAACCCTTGGGTTGCTCTGTTGTTAGGCATTCTCATCGGCTGGGTCCTGGAATGGTTGCTCGAATTATGGTTCTTCCGCAGGCGGCGCCTCGAATGCCAGCGCCGGTTGGCCGAGGTCGAGGATCGCCTGCGCGCCCGCGATGAGGAATTGCGACGGTCGAAGGCCCGGGCCGATGCGCTGGAGGCCCAACTGAGAGCCAGCGTTGCGCCGCCGGCTGTCGCGGTCGCCGCGCCCGAGGTGAAAGCCGAGCTGCCGGAGGTGGAAGTCGCCGCGCCCGAGGTGAAAGCCGAGCTGCCGGAGGTGGAGGTCGCCGCGCCCGAGGTGAAAGCCGAGCTGCCGGAGGTGGAGGTCGCCGCGCCCGAGGTGAAGGCCGAGCTGCCGGAAGTGGAGGTCGCCGCGCCCGAGGTGAAAGCCGAGTTGCCGGCAGACGATCTGGCCCGCATCGAGGGAATCGGCCCGGTGTACGCGGCCCGATTGCGCGCCGCAGGCATCACGACCTTCGCCCAACTGGCCGAGGCCGACGACGCCCAGCTGGCCGGGATCATTCAGCCGCCCTCCTGGCGCAAGATAGACTATGCCTCCTGGCGCGAACAGGCCCGCCTGCTCGCGGCCGGCGCCGAGGCAGAGCTGAAGGCCCTGCAAGACAGGCTCTCGACCCGCGAAGACGCAGGGGACAACCTGACGCTGATCGCCGGCATCGGCAAGAAGACGGCCGCGGCGCTCAAAGAAGCCGGGATCACGACGTTCGAGGCGCTGGCCGAGGCCGATCCGCAGCGACTCGAAGAGATCGCCCGCGAGGCCGGCTTGCGCGGCGGCAACTACGAAGCCTGGATCGCCCAGGCCCGAACGATCAGCCGCAAGCGCAGCCAGGGCATCCGCGAGCTGACCGGCTGCCCGCAAGACCTGGCCAAGGTCAAGGGGATCGGCTCGGTCTACGAAACCAGGCTTTACGAGGCGGGCATCGGCACGTTCTGGGAGCTCGCCAACACGGACGAAGACGAATTGCGCCGCATCTTCGGCCTGAAGGAATTCCAGAAGGTAGACCTGGCGGCCATCAAAGCGAATGCCCGACGCCTGGCCGAGGAAACACACACCGAAGGCCTGGGCTGGAGCGGCACGCCGCCGGACGATTTCGAACCGTTGGAGGGGATCGGCCCCGTCTTCGAGGGACGGCTCTACGAGGCCGGCATCTGCACTTACGAGGCATTGGCCAACGCGACTGTCGAACAACTGGCGGAGATCTGTAAGGCGCCGGCCTGGCGAATGCCCGATTATGCCCATTGGATTGCTCAGGCGAAGGCGTTGCTCGAACAGAAAGGGAGGTAATCATGCGCCTCGATCGCCCTCCCTACTGGTATTGGGGCCTGGATCGCTGGAACATCCTGGTTTCCGTGGCTTTGGTGGCGGCCATCTTGATCACCAACGCGAGCACCGCCGTGCCCCCGCCGGCCCCGGCCACGCCGCTGCCATCGCCCCCGGCGACCGCCCTGCCGACCGCGCCGGTGGCCACGGCCACCGTGCCGCCGCCCACCTTCGCGGGCCTGGCCGACGGCGCTCAGCTCGTGGCGGGCGTCAGCGCGCTGTCGGGCACGGCCCCGGCCGGCGCGGCCGTCCGCCTCTTCGCCGATGATCGGTTGATCGGCGAGACGGTCGCCGGGCCGGACGGCAAATGGAACCTGCCGCTGCCGGCGCTCGCGCCGGGCGAGCATACCCTGGTCGTGCGCGCGTTCGGCCCCGATGGCGCCCTGTTGGCCGAATCGGCCGCGGTGCGCGTGAACGTCGTTGCGCCGACCGCCACGCCGACGGCCGTACCCCCAACGCCAACGGCTGCGCCGACCGCAACCGCCGCGCCGCCGACTGCCACGTCCACTGCGACCGCGACGGTCGCGCCGCCGACCGCCACACCGACCTTCACGGCCGTGCCGCCGACCGCCACGTCCACTGCGACCGCGACGGCCGTGCCGCCGACCGTGACACCGACGGCCGTGCCGCCGAGTCCGACGGCCACGCCGATGCCGACCGCAACTCCTGCGCCCACGGCCACCCCGCTCCCCACGGCGACCACGGCCGCGGCAACTGCTGCGCCGGCCATTCCTCCTGGCGCCGAGGTGATCACCCTGGCCGAAGGCACGACGATCACGCTGGCGGGGACGGCCGCGCCGGGCACCCGGCTGCGCATCTACGATGGGGAAACGATGGTCGGCGAAGTGGTAGCCGATACCGAAGGCCGGTGGACCCTGGCGATCCCGCCTTTAACGGCCGGGCAACACGTGTTCACCGCGCGCGTCTATGACGCGTCCGGCCAACTGGTGAGCACGTCCGAGCCGCTGTACATCAACGTGCTCTCGGTCACCGGCGCGCTGCCCACGGCCACCCCCGCGCCGACGGCCGGCACCCCGGCCGCCGGCCAGCCGCAGATCACCAGCCCGCAGCCGGGTGCGCAATTGCCGGCGGCTGCGCCCGGCCTGCTCGAAGGCAAGGCCGCGGCCGGCGCGACCATCCATGTGTACGACGGCGATCGCTTGATCGCCGAGGTGGTGGCCGGCCCGGACGGCGTGTGGAAAGTGATCTTGCCGGCGCTGGCGGAAGGCCCGCATACGCTCACCGTGCGGCCGGTGGCGTCCGATGGCACAGAATTGCCCGCCATTGCGACGCTGCCGATCACGATCGTGCCGGGGCCGGCGGCCGCGGCGGCCACCCCGGTGCCGGGCAGCGAAGCCCTGCGGATCACCAGCCCGGCCGCGGGCAGCAAGGTGCTCTCCAGCCAGCCGCTGTTTGCCGGCGTCGCGCCTGCCCGCAGCACCGTGCGCCTTTACGACGGCAATGTCCTGCTGGGCGAAACCCAGGCGGATGCGCTGGGGCGATGGTACCTGGTGCCGTCCGTAGCCCTGGGGATCGGGAAGCACACATTGCGGCCGGCGTTGGTCGGCGCAAACGGCCAGGAGATGTTCGGGAGAAGCGTGGAGATCGTCGTGGCCGAGGGTGCCACCGGGCTCAAGCCCTTGACCTTTGTGCCTTCGACCGGCAAGGCGCCGTCGCCGATCGGCCTGCTGCAAGGCGTTGTTCCGCCCGATACGCTGGTGATCGTATACGAGGAGAACACGCTGCTGACGCGGCTGCTGGCCGATGCGCGCGGACGGTGGCAGTATGCCCTGCCGGCCCGCACCAAGCCCGGCCGGCACAACTACCGGATCGTCGTGACCACGCGCGACGGCGTCGTCCTCTACCAGTCCGAGCTGATTCCCATCACCATCAGCTACGGACCGCCCAGGGTTTTGCCGGTGACCGGTCGCCGTCACGTGCCAGCCCGCCCTGGCTCCGCCACGCGGGCCAGGGGCATCTTGCAGAACGCCTGGCACGTAAGCATCGGTGCATGAGCAACTGCAACGAATGAAAAAGGGGGTTGGACGGCCGATCAAGCTGGCCGTCCAACCCCCTTTCTCGTCTGTCCGGTTTTCCCAGGCGACAATCACGACCGGCTCAGACGGGTCTCGATCGCCTCCATGCGACGCCGGATCACCTCCAGGCCCAGGCGGGCGGCCTCCTGCTCGGCCGCGCTGCCGATCAACAGATGACGGCGGTACTCGTCTGCGGCCTGGGTCAGCGTCTGCCGCCACTCGCTCAGCAGCGGGAACGGCGCCAACACCAGGTCATCCTCAAACGCCGCGCTGCCGCGCAGCGATTCGACCAACATGCCATCGCCCCCCGCGCCGGCCGCGAGCCGCGCCGCGGCGCGATCGGCGAGGGTGAAGATCACGCCGTCCTGCGCATGGGTATAGAGGACCGGCGCGGCAAAGCTGCGCTCGCCCGGATAGAGGATGGCCAACATGTTGCGCGCATAGGTCACCGCCACATCCACACGGCCGATGCCATGCTCGCCGGTGCACAGGCGACGGTAGAACTCCTCGGCGAAGGTCATCGCCGCATCGTCGGAGAGAGGGAACTGCATGGCGACCACGGCCGGCAATCCGGCCCGTACCAGTTGCGGCGCCAGCCCCTGAAATGCCCGTCCCTCGTCCACCTTTCCGCTGCTACAAACGTTCAGAACGGCCAGGCGGAGCGACTTGCAGTTGACGATGAAGCGCGCCATCACCTGGCCATCCACCCAATCGGCCGAACCGTCGGGCAGATTAAGCCCGATGTAGGACGCGCCGTCGGCCAGGCCGCCATGACCGCTGCCGTGCACGATGTGATAGTCGCCGGTGATCAGCGCGTCGGCGAAGCGGGCGCGCGTCACCGTGCCGTCCAGGACGCTGAGGGTGAGCTCCTTTTCCAGCGGCGCCACCGCCTGCTCGATCACCGCCCGCTCCTTGATCAGGTTCAGGTCGGCCGCGCGGGGCAAGACCACCAACATCCGTAACGGCAGTTCGGCGCGCAGGTTGGCCAGGGGCCCGAACTGGTCGGCGCGATCCAGATAGCGCACGAGGGGCGTGGCAATGGAAGTGGCGAAGGTGCGATCGCGCTGCGGATCGTGAAGCAGCTCCCACGGCCAGGCGTTGATCTCGGCCGCGTCGATGCTGAGGCGAAGCCGCAGGCCGCGGCCCTCGTGCTCGGCGCGATCCCACGCCACGCGCAGATGCGTCTCCAGCGGGCCGAACAGCCAGCGGAAGAGCGCCACGCCGGCGGCCCGCAACAGCTCATCGTGGCCGCCGGCCGCCGGCAAGGCATCCACGCGGCCGATCGCTTCGACGAGCTCCGCCGGCGGCGGGATGAGCGCGCCCGACCAGCGCCCCACCCCCTCGGCCACCGCCGACAAGGGATAGCTGCTTCCCTGCCGAGCTCCGAGCGTGATCGTATAGTCGCTGTATTGCACACGCCCTCCCAAGATCAGAAAAACGGTATCCTCTCAATCGTCTGGGGAGACGGCGGTCGCAGACCGCCTGCAAGCCTGCTCAAAGGGGGTCTGCGACCCCATAAGCATCAAGCTAACAGGAAGATGGCGTCTTGCGCCACCTTTGCTCTCGCTCGCAGGGGGTCTGCGACCCCCGTCTGGCCGCCTGAGACGACATGTTCAGGCCGACGACGCCGGTCGCAGACCGGCTGGAAGCGGTTCCAAAGCTTAGCTTGATGCCTATGGTCTGCGACCCCCATTGCCCCCACTTTTTGAGAAGATGCAGGTTTACAATAAATACAGATTATTTTTATCACAAAACGCGACAGAAGTCAAGAGTTTTGCGCGGCTCGTGACCTGGAGGATCCACAGCGCGGCCATACCGACCCCGATCGTCGGGAGCGCGCTGCGAGAAGACCGGAGGAGAATACGGAAGTCCGGCTCACCTCAGCACCTGGTTCAACCCTTCCAGCATCTCCTCGATGTCCTCGTTCGTCAGCAGCGGGCTGATGTCCAGATGCACGGCCCGGCCGAGGAGGTCGAGGGTGCGCGGGCACTCATCGGTGCGATAGCGGATCTCGCGTTGGGCCCAGCGCCAGGGACCGCCGGCGGCCGTCCAGGTGCGTTGCTCCAGCAGGGGCGTCCAGTGCGCGTAGATGTGATAGTCGGGCCGGTCGGGCCGGTAGAGGACACTCGCGGCGATGTTCTCGGCCCGCAACGCCTCGACCGTCCGCTGCGCGTCGCCGGCCGTGGGCATGAAGAAGATCAGCGCGATGGCCGCCTCGCCGTCCGCGTCCACGATCTCCCGGAAGGCCAGGCCCTTGCCGCGGATCAGCGGCTCCAGGCCGGCCTTGAGCATCCGCTTGCGCGCCCGCATGGCCGCCAGCAACCCCTCCAGCCGGCCGAGCTGGACGAGCGCCACCGCGGCGAGCAGCTCGGGCATGCGGAAGTTGATCCCCCATAGCATCTCGTCGGCCGGGAAGTTGTTGCGCAGGCCGCCGACCACGTCGTGGAACATCAGGGCGCGCTTCCAGACCGTCTCGTCGTTCGTGATCACCATGCCGCCTTCGCCGGCCGTGATGATCTTGTTGAACTGAAGGCTGAAGCAGCCCACGTCGCCCAACGTGCCCAGCCGGCGGCCGCGATAGGACGCGCCGTCGGCCTGGGCCACGTCTTCGATCACCTTCAGGCCGTGGCCGCGGGCCAGCGCGATCAGCTCGTCCAGCCGACACGGCGCGCCGCGCATGTGCACCGGCATGATCGCCTTCGTGTACGGCGTGATCTTGCGCGCCACGTCGGCCGGATCGAGGGTGAGCGTCTCGTCCACCTCGGCCAGGACGGGGATGCCGCCCACCGCGGCCACGGCCGCCGCGGACGCGATCCAGGTGTACGCGGGGACGATCACCTCGTCGCCGGGGCCCACGCCGATCCCCTGCAGGCCGCAGATCAGCGCGGCCGTGCCCGATGTGACCGCCACCGCACGCGCTGCTCCCATGTGGGCCGCGAACGCGGCCTCCAGCTCCGCAACCTTCGACGGACCGGGGTTGGGGCCGTAGTAGCGGAACAGGCGCTTGCTGCGGAGCACCTCCAACACCGCGGCCTCTTCCTCCGGGCCGATCTCCATCCCGCCCGGATACATGGGCGGATTGGGACGTTGCTTGATCGGCATGGGACCCTCCTCCTTAGCGCCCGAATTCACTCGAGCTCCGATGCATGTTCCCGCGTCAACTCCGGCTTACCGTCGCACCCGGCCCGACACATCGCCGGCCATCAGGGCCTCCACCTCGGCCACGGTGACGGCGTTGTAGTCGCCCGGGATGGTGTGCTTGAGGCACGAAGCCGCGACGGCAAAGCGCAGCGCCTGGCCCGGATCGTCGGGCCAGCGCCGCAGGCCATAGATCAGCCCGCCGACGAAGGAATCGCCCGCGCCCACGCGATCCACGATCGGCACGATGTCGTACACGGGCGCAGTGTAGAACGCGCCGCCTTGCCATAGCGCGCCCGACCAGGTGTTGTGGCTGGCCGAGATCGAGCCGCGCAGGGTGACGGCGATCGTCTTCAGGTTCGGGAAGCGCTCGGCCAGCTTCTCGCAGACGTAGCGATACTGGGCGGCCTCGACCTTGCCGGCGGTCACGTCGGCCTCGGGCGCGGTGATGCCGAACACCTTCTCGGCGTCCTCCTCGTTGCCCACGGCCACGTCGCACCCCGCCACCAGGTCTTGCATCACCTCTCCGGCCTTCTTGCCCCACTTCCACAGCTTGGCGCGGTAGTTCAGGTCGCACGAGACGGTGACGCCCATCTGCCGCGCCACGCCGATCGCCTCGGCGCACGCCAGCGCCGCGCCTTCCGACACGGCCGGCGTGATGCCCGTCCAGTGAAACCAGTCCGCACCCTGGAAGACGGTCTTCCAGTCCACCATGCCGGGCTTGATCGTCGCAAAGGCGGAGCCGGCCCGGTCGTAGATGACCTTGCTGGCGCGCTGGGCCGCGCCCGCCTCCAGGAAGTAGATGCCCAGACGATCGCCCCCGCGCAACATGTGCGTCACGCCGATGCCGTGCTGGCGCAGATAGGCGATGCACGCGTCGCCCAGGTCGTTGGCCGGGACGCGCGAGACGAACTCGGCGTGCTCGCCGTAGCAGGCCAGCGACGCGGCGACGTTCGCCTCGCCGCCGGCGTAGAGCGCCTCGAAAGTGCGCGTCTCGGTGATGCGGTTGAACCCGGGCGGATTCAGCCGCAACATGATCTCTCCGAAAGTCACGATTTTGCCCATGGTATCTCTCCGGTTCTGATCTGAAAATA
>DAOTZV010000073.1:0-5932 GCA_034434235.1 Anaerolineae bacterium | reverse complement strand
GCATCAAGCTAAGCTTTGGAACTGCTTCCAGCCGGTCTGTGACCGGCGTCGTCGGCTTGCACATGTCGTCTCAGGCGGCCAGACGGGGGTCACAGACCCCCTGCGAGCGAGAGAAAACATGGCGTAAGATGCCATCTTCCTGTTAGCTTGATGTCTATGGTCTGTGACCCCCGTCCGCCGGTCGTAGATCGGCTGGGAGCATGAAAATGGTGATCTACTGACACTATCGCATACAGTGAAGGAGGTGATCTGACCAGGTGATTTCGGACCGGGCGCGCGATGTGCATCTGGTCGCGCGATCCTTCTGGCGGGCAGATGCGATGACATCCATCTTTGTAACACTTTTACGGAGGAGAATTCCCATGCGCACGTTCAAGTTGTTGTCCGTGATCCTGATCGTGGCGTTCGTGCTCTCGGCCTGCGCCCAGCCGACGCCGGCTCCGGCTCCGGCCGCGCCGGCCGCCAAGGCCGAGCCGACCAAGGCCCCTGAGCCGACCAAGGCCCCGGCTGCTGAGCCGACCAAGGCCCCGGCCGCCGCGCCGGCCGGTGGCGAGTTGAAGCTCGCTATCCTGGCCCCGCTCTCCGGCCCGGTGCCCACCTTCGGCGTCTCCACCCGCGACGGCGCGCTGCTCGCCATCGAGGAATGGAACGCCAAGGGCGGCGTCCTCGGCAAGAAGATCGTCCCGATCGTCGAGGACAGCCAGTGCACCCCCGATCCTGCCGTCAACGCCGCCAACAAGGTGATTGACCAGGACAAGGTCAAGTTCATCATCGGCGAGGTCTGCTCCAAGGCCTCGATCCCCGTCTCCGAGATTGCCAACGCCAAGAAGGTCATCCAGGTAAGCCCGACCTCGACCAACGCCTCGGTGACCGTCGGGGCCGACGGCAAGACGAAGGATTACATCTTCCGCGCCTGCTTCATTGATCCGTTCCAGGGCAAGGTCGGCGCCAAGTTCGCCCTCGAGAACATGAAGGCGAAGACCGCGTTCATCCTGCTCGACCAGGCCAACGACTACGTCAAGGGCCTGGCCGAGGAGTTCGAGAAGGCGTATGTGGCGGGCGGCGGCAAGGTGGTCGGCAAGGAAACCTACACCGCCAAGGACACCGACTTCTCGGCCATCCTGGCGAAGGTCGCCGCGGCCAAGCCGGATGTGGTCTACCTGCCCGACTATTACAACATCGTCAACCTGGTGACCAAGCAGGCCAAGGAGAAGGGCATTACCTCCGCGTTCCTGGGCGGTGATGGCTGGGACTCGTCGGATCTGGACCTGAAGGCCGCGGCCGGCGGCTACTTCACGAACCACTACGCGCCCGACTCGACCGCACCCGAAGCGGTGGCCTTCCAGAAGGCGTACGGCGCCAAGTTCAAGGACGACAAGGGCCAGCCGAAGGTCCCGGATGCGCTGGCGGCCCTGGCCTACGATGCGACCAACATGCTGTTGACCGCGATCAAGAACGCCGGCACCGATGATACCGACAAGGTGAAGGCCGCGCTGGAGGCCATCTCGTTCCAGGGCGTGTCCGGCAAGATCACGCTCGATAAGCAACACAACCCGATCAAATCGGCCACGATCCTGAAGGTGACTGAGAGCAAGGTCGTCTTCGACTCGGTCGTGTCGCCTTGATAGCAGGCGGGTGTTTGGGACGGCCCAGCCGCCCCAAACACCCGCTTTTCTTTCCTGGAGATAGCGCGCGAAATGGAACAAGCCAGCGTTCCCCTTCAAACCGCGCCTGGCGAGCGGACCGTCTCGACCCGCCGTCGGGCCAGGGGCCGGCCCGGCGCCAGGCTCGCCTGGATCGGCCAGGGCTTTTTGTTGCTGTTGGCCGCGGTCGTCCTGTACATCCTGATCACGAATCTCATCAAAGATCCGCCCTTGTTCGCGGCCTTCGTGCTCAGCGGGCTACAACTGGGATTCGTGTACGCCCTGATCGCCCTGGGCTACACGATGGTGTACGGCATCGTCCGGCTGATCAACTTTGCCCACGGCGACGTCTTCATGGTGGGCGCGTTCGTCAGTTTCTACGCGGTGACGCGCTTCCAGTTGCACATCTGGCCGGCCGCGGTGTTCCCCGGCCTGCCGTCCGGGCTGGTCGTGGTGATCGGCTCGCTGACCGTGGTGCTCCTCTCGATGATCGTCTGCACGGCGATGGCCGTAACGATCGAAAGGGTGGCCTACAAGCCCCTGCGCGACGCGCCGCGCATCGCCGCTCTCATCACCGCCATCGGCGTCTCGTTCTTTCTGGAGTTCTTCGGCGCGCTCTATTTCGTCTTCTCCCCGCGCTTCATCCCGTATCAACGGCCGTTCGAGGTCGTCACCTGGTACATCAAGGACGGCATCCATCTGGTCCAGGCCGGCCAGGCGCCGCCGCCGGGCAGCATCACCTTCTCCAACATCTTCCTGATCATCGTGGCGGCTTCCATCCTGGTCCAGCTCGTCCTGCAGTTCCTGGTGCGGCGCACCAAGATCGGCAAGGCGATGCGCGCGGCTTCGTTCGACAAGCCGACCGCCCGCCTGATGGGCATTGATGTGGACGGCGTCATCTCGTTCACCTTTGCCGTGGGCGCGGCCTTCGCCGGCCTGGGCGGCGTGCTCTATGCTATCGCGTATTCCTCGATCTGGACGCAGTTGGGCATCTTGCCCGGGCTTAAGGCGTTCGTGGCGGCCGTGCTCGGCGGCATCGGCAGCCTGCCGGGCGCGTTCGTCGGCGCGCTGATCATGGGCCAGGCCGAGGCGCTGACGTCGGGCTACATCTCCACACCGATGCGCGATGCCGTGGCGTTCACCATCCTGATCATCGTCCTGCTGGTCAAGCCGACCGGCCTGTTCGGCGAAGCGGCCGGCGAGAAGGCGTAGGAGGCGACCTATGAGCGTCAACCTGGGCTTCATTGTCCTCTCATTGGTCAAGATCGTCGCCATCCTGGCCTATCTGTACGGCCTTTTCTGGGCGATGGGGCACGCCAATCGGCTCGTGAAGGTCGCCGGCGTGGTGCTCGCGTTCGGCATCATCCAGATCGCGCTGTCGGTGCAGATCGGCGAGACGCAGATCCTGAACGACTTCGACCGCGGGCTGCTGTTCCAGGCCTGCACGATGACGATGGTGGCGTTGGGGCTTAACCTGATCTATGGCTTCAACGGCCAGTTCAGCCTGGCGCAGTGGGGCTTCTACGGCATCGGCGCGTACACGGCCGCCGACATCACCTATCGCTGGAACGTGCGCGATGCGCGCGGCCTGCTGGTGGCCGGCATCGGCGTGATCCTGGGCGGCCTGATGATCCTGGCGGTGGGCCGGCTGGTGCGGCGCTACCAGGGCATGCCGGTCCTCTCGCAATTCACCCTCTACCTGATCGGCAGCGTCCTGGCCGGCGCGGTCGCCGTGGTGATCGGCAATGTCCTCAATCCGTTGCTGGTGCCCCTGTTCGGCACCCCCGACGCGCCCGGCATCCTGGCCAGTCCGGCCGTGATGCAGGTGGTGTTCCTGCTGGCCGTTTTGATCGCCGGCGCGTTCGCGGCCGGGGTCAGCTTCCTCTTCGGCCTGCCCGTGCTCACCCTTGGCTCCGACTACTTCGGCATCGCCACCCTGGGCTTCTCGATCGTGGTGCAGACGCTGATGGTCAACACCGACACGATCCTGCCCTTCCCCGAAATGAAGGGCGGCCGCGGCATGATCGGCATTCCCAAGCTGACCACCTGGTTCTGGGCGTTCCTGTTCCTCCTGGCCGTCATCGTCATCATGCGCAACCTGATCCATTCCAGCACGGGCCGCGCGATCATGTCGGTGCGCGAAGATGAGACGGCCGCCAGGGCCATGGGCATTGATGTGGCGTTCTACAAACTCTTCGCCTTCGTGATGGGCAGTTTCTTTGCCGGGATCGGCGGCGGCGTCTACGCGCACTACATCGGCTTCCTCAGCCCGGGCACCTTCGACTTCCTGGTGGGCTTCAACCCGCTGATCATCGTGGTGTTCGGCGGACTGGGCAGCATGACCGGCACGATCGCGGCCTCGTTCGGCTGGATCTTCTTCCTGGAAGGGCTGTTGCGCGTCCTGCTGAGCCAGATGGGTACCGAGGCGCCGACCTGGCGCTACGTGCTTTACCCGATCACCCTGTTGCTCCTCATGTTGTTGCGGCCGCAGGGCCTGCTGGGCAACATCGAGTGGGGCTTCCTGAAACGGCCGGCCGTCGCGTTGCGGGCCAGGGCCGCGGGGAAATAGGGGGAGGGCGCCATGACGCAAACACTCTACGCCACGACGGCCACGACAACGACCGAACCCGAACCCGTCCTCGAGATCGAGGGCCTCACCAAGGTCTTCGGCGGCCTGCGCGCGGTGAGCAACTTCGATCTGGTGGTGCGCAAGGGCGCGCTGGATGGCCTGATCGGCCCCAACGGCGCGGGCAAGACGACCGTCTTCAACATGATCTCGGGCCTCTACACGCCGACCAGCGGCGATATCTATTTCTACGGCGAGAACCTGGTGGGGATGGAGCCGCACGAGATCACCCAGCTCGGCATCGGCCGCACGTTCCAGAACATCCGGCTCTTCCCCAACCTGACGGTGCTCACCAACGTGTTGATCGCCTATCACCCGCACGCGGGCTACGGGCTGTTCGACGGCCTGGTGCGCAATCGCAAGTTCGAGGCCAAGGAGCGCGAGATGGTCGAACGCGCCCAGGACTTCCTGGCGATCTTCGGCCTGGAAAGGTACCAGGATGAGCTGGCCAAGAACCTCCCTTACGGCGAACAACGTCGCGTGGAGATCGCCCGCGCGCTGGCCTCCGAGCCCAAGCTGCTGCTCTTGGACGAGCCGGCCGCCGGCATGAACCCGGCCGAGATCACCCGGCTGATGGAGTATATCCACTTCATTCGCGATCGGTTTAACCTGACCATTCTGCTGATCGAGCACCAGATGCGGCTGGTGATGAATATCTGCGAGCAGATCACGGTGATGGACTTCGGCGAGGTGATCGCGCGCGGCACGCCGAAAGAGGTGCAGAACGATGTGCGCGTGATCGAGGCGTATCTGGGACGCGGGGCCGCCGGCCGACAGGGAGTGAGCGCTTAGCATGTTGCTCGAAGTCAAAGACATCAACGTTTACTACGGCGCGATCCATGCCTTGCAGGGGATCAGCTTCAGCGTGGACGAAGGCGAGATCGTGACTTTGATCGGCGCGAACGGCGCCGGCAAGTCCACGACGTTGAAGACCATCTCCGGCCTGTTGCGGCCGCGTTCCGGCGACATCCTGTTGCGCGGGGAATCCATCCGCAGCACGCCCGCGCAGGAGATCGTCCGCCGCGGGGTGGTGCACGTGCCGGAGGGCCGCAAGATCTTCGCGCCGCTCACCGTCCAGGAGAACCTGGAGATGGGCGCGTTCACGCGCACCGATCCGGCCGAGATCCGCCAGAGCATGGAACGCGTGTTCCGGAGCTTTCCCCGCCTCAAGGAGCGCCTCAACCAGTACGGCGGCACCCTGTCGGGCGGCGAGCAGCAGATGCTGGCCATCGGCCGCGGGCTGATGGCGCGGCCCAAGGTGCTGTTGCTCGATGAGCCCTCCATGGGCCTGGCGCCCATCCTGGTCGAAGAGATCTTTCGCATCATCCAGGAGATCAACTCGCAGGGCGTGACGGTGCTGCTGGTGGAACAGAACGCGCTGATGGCCCTCTCCATCGCCCATCGCGGCTATGTGTTGGAGACCGGCCGCATCGTCCTCACCGGCACCGGCCGCGAGCTGCTCGAGAATCCCCGCGTCCAGAGCGCTTATCTGGGCGGGCATTGATCAGGAGAGGGTTGGGGATCAGGAATTGGGGGATATGGAGCTGGCGCCGCTCGCCCCGTCCGTCTATGCGCTGCGCGGGGGCTCGAATGCGGGGTTGATCGCGCAGGATGGCCGCGCGGTGTTGGTGGACACGGGGCTGGATAAGGACACGGCGAAGAA
>DAOTZV010000072.1:0-8010 GCA_034434235.1 Anaerolineae bacterium | reverse complement strand
CTCAGCCATGATACGGTTTGGTCTTCGCCGGCGCTGGCCGACCTGGATGGCGACGGCCGGCTGGACATCGTGATCGGCGGCGATGTGACGGCGCCGAACTGGTATGGGATGCCTTCGGGCGGCGTCCTGTGGGTGATCAGCGGCGAGGGCCAGATCCTGGCGCGCCAATGGTTCGATCAGGCCATCTATTCCTCGCCGGCGGTCGCCGACCTGGATGGCGACGGCCGCCCGGAGGTGGTGGTGGGCACGGGGGAAGCATATAAGACGGCGGGCGGCAACGCGTTTCTCGGACGCCATGTAATCGTCTTTAATTATGAGGGGACGCGGCCAGATCCGGCCCAGCGGCTGGCGATCAAGTGGCGGGCCGCGACGAACGGACCGGTCCGCAGCTCGCCGGCCATCGGCGACCTGAACCAGGACGGCGCGCTCGATGTCGTGGCCATTTCAAAATACGATAACAATGGCCGTTTTACCGTCGGCAGCCCAGGAACTGCGGTCGACGGCAGCTACATCTACGCCTGGGACGGCGCGACCGGAGAGGTGTTGCGCGGCTTTCCGGTTCATGCCTGTAACAGCCTGGGCCAGGCATTTCCGATCAACGGCTCGCCGATCCTGGCCGACATTGCCGGCGATGGCCACCCGGAGATCCTGTTCCCGAACGCGCGCGAGGTGGGTGTGGTGAACTGGGACGGTTCGTTTTATTCTCGCATCAACGACGTGTTGACGTGCACGCCGGCCCCGACCAGCCAGACGTCGTTGGTGTATGGCCGGCTCGATGCACAGAGCGGTGCCATCACGGCCACGCCGCTGGTCGCCGACCTGGATGGCAACGGCACGCTGGAGGTTGCGGCCGTGGCGCGTTATAACGAAGATAATCCTCCGAACGACAAACGGGGCGAGGTATGGGTCTGGACCGCCCACAAAGACGGCCTGTTGCCGTGGCCGATGTTTCGGCAGAATTCGCGCCATACGGCCGTTTACCCTGCCGCGGCGCAACCCGAGCTCCAGCCCGGCTCATTGGTGATCTTGCATCGGTTCGGCGACGCCGGCGCGGCCATCGGAACACTGCGCCTGACGAACCGGGGCAATGCGCCTTTCGACTGGACGAGCACTCTTCCGGCCGGCGTAACGCTGATTCCAAACACAGGCCGGTTGATAGAAGGGCAGAGCATTCAGCTTCAGGTTCAAGTTGCCACCACCGGTCTGGCGCGAGGCGTCTATCCACGCGGCCGGGTGACCATATCGGCGCAAACCGATCTTTCGGCCGCTCCGACGGCCGTGGGGGCGGACATCACTCTGATTGTAGCCGATATCAGGAAGGTGTACCTGCCGATCGTCAGGCGCAACTGACGCGAATTGCTGTCACAGCCTCCGCCTCCGGTTGGCGCGCCGCAGCAGATACAACCTGTAACGCAAGCCTCCGGCTTGCGCACCGCAGCAGACACGATCTGTAACGCAAGCCTCCGGCTTGCCTGTGGTTATGGGACCCAAGCCTCCGGCTGATGTTGCGACTGCTATGGGTGAGGAGAGATGGGCAAGATGAAAAAGTCAGTACTGATCGGCTTTCTGATCTGTGCATGGCTATGGGGAACCTTCTCGGCACGTAGCGCCAACGGGGCGCCGCTGGCGGCGCGCACGATGCCGCCCGTGAAGACGGGCTTTCCGCTGGTCCTCGATCATTCCTGGGTCTACCTGAGCGGTCTCAACGCGGCCGATCTGGACGGAGACGGCCAAAAGGAGATCATCTTCGGCAATCGCGAGGTGATACCAGGCGGCGCCCTGGGATGCCACGGCGAGGTCTACGCAGTGCGCCCCAACGGCTCGATCTTCTGGCGCGCCGAAGTGCGCGCCGATGTGGATTCGACCCCCGTCGTTGTGCCCGACCTGAACGACGACGGCCGGCCCGACGTGGTGGTGGGCATGGGCGCCTTTGAGGCGCCCGGCGAGACCTGGGCTTCTGAGTGCGGTCAGGGCAATCCGAATCTGCCCGGCAACGGCGGCATCGTGGCCCTGGACGGCATGACCGGCGCCGTGCTGTGGATCTTCAACACTCAGGACAAGGGCGAATGGGGTGTGGCGAACAACGGCGTGCTGGACGGCGTCTGGGCGGCGCCGGCCGCGGCCGACATCTTGCCGGAGATTCCTGGACCGGAGATCGTGGTGGGCGCCTGGGACAACTGCATCTACCTGTTGCGGAAAGACGGCTCGCCGGCCTGGGGCGTGACCCCCTTCGACTACAGTCTGCACCCGGTTCTGAGCGGCTCTTGCAACTACCACGGCTTCTTCTCGCACGATACGGTTTGGTCCTCGCCGGCCCTGGCCGACCTGGACGGCGACGGCCGGCTGGACATCGTGATCGGGGGCGACACCACTGCGCCGAACTGGTACCTGATGCCTAATGGCGGCGTCTTGTGGGTGATCGGCGCCGACGGCACCATCATGGCGCAGAAGACGTTCGACCAGACCCTCTATTCGTCCCCGGCCATCACCGACCTGGACGGCGACGGCCAATTGGAGATCGTGATCGGCACCGGCGACTACTGGTACGAAGGCGGCGGTCACAGCGGTGCGCATCACAGTGGCCGCTACATCACCGTCTTGAATTATGATCGCACCCAAAGCGATCCACAACAGCGCCTGCGGACGAAGTGGACCTTGCCGACCAACGGCCCCATGCGCTCTTCGCCCGCGCTCGGCGACTTGAACCTGGACGGCCGACCCGATATCGTGGCGATCAGCAAATACGACAACTTTGGCGGTTGGTGGACCATCGGCAAGGGCGAGACGGATGGCAGCTATCTCTATGCCTGGAGCGGCGCGAACGGCAGCTTGTTGCCCGGCTTCCCGATCCATATCTGCGACAGCACCGGCCAGGCGTTTCCGATCAACACCGGGCCGCTGATTGCCGACATCGTCGGCGATGCACACCCGGAGATCCTCTATCCCCACGGCCGCGAAGTGGGCATCATGACCTGGGATAGCTCCACGGGCGCCTACGGACCTTATACGCGGATCAACGAGAACCAGGCGTGCTGGCCAGCCACGACGATCGGCGGCGGACAAACATCGTTCGTCTATGGCCGATTGGATAGCCAGAGCGGCGGCTTCACGGCCACGCCGCTGGTAGATGACCTGGACGGCGACGGCGTAGTCGAGATCGCGGCGGTGGGCCGGTGGAACGAGGACGGCGGTTCGCAGCGGGGCGATCTGTGGGTGTGGACCGGCCACAAGAACGGCTTGCGGCCCTGGCCGATGGCCCGACAAAACCCGCGTCACACGGGAGTCTATCCCTTCGCTCCTGCGGTAACGACCGAACCAACGCAGTTGCAGCTTTATCATGTGGCGGGCGACCCCACCCAGGCTGTGGCTCAATTCCGCCTCGTCAATCTCGACGTCCTATCTCTGAGCTGGGAAGTGGTTGGCCGGCCGGCTTCTGTAACGGTCAATTCCACGACCGGAACTCTGCCGGAACAGGGGGCGGCTTTCCTGCAGATATCGCTGAACACAGCGGGATATGCCATAGGCGTCCATCAAATCGGCAATGTCGTCATTCGAAGCCGCGTGCGCGGCGACGACGCATCCGCCTGGGCCTCCACGACCATCCCGCTCACCTTGATCGTGCGTGGCCGGGAAGCCATCTTCTTGCCGCTGATTCGGGCCGGAGGCGCCAGCGCCGGCAGATCAACCTCTGTCCTGTGGACGCGCAGCGCCTTCCCGCTCGCCGGCGGCCAGGTGATTGATTCGCCGACGACCTATGCCGATCTGGACGGCGATGGTCGGCTGGAGATATTGATCGGGACGACCCGCCAGCAGTGCGACGCACGTACCGGTGCCTGTACGTTTGCCGCGACGCCGACCGTGGCCGCACTGCGCGCCGACGGCTCTGTGCTTTGGGAGCAAAACACCCAGGGCTCGGTCGTCTCGGCTCCCGCGGTAGGCGACATAGACGGCGATGGCCGGCCGGAGGTCGTCGTATCGGTCGGGTATGACGGCGATAGCCCGCCGCAACCCGGCCACCTGATCGTGTTCGACCGCAACGGCACGGTCCGGTGGGACCACCTCGCTTCGGATCGGGATGGCAACGGCGTAGCAGATCCTATGGTGGCCTCCCCTACGTTATGTGACCTGACCGGCGATGGCCGGCTCGATATCGTTGTCGGAGGACTGGACGGCCAGATCCGAGCCTTAGATGGTTGGGGCCATGTGTTGTGGAACTACGATAACGCCTATGCGATCCGCTCAACGGCCGCTTGCACCGATCTGAACAACGACGGGGCCAACGAGGTGATCATCGGTGCGACCTGCACCGCGGACAACCCGCTCTTTTGCGGCGCGGGGGTGGGCGGCCGGCTCTTCGTCTTCGATCGCAACGGCCGGCCGTTGGTGCGCCGCGGCTTGCCCGAAGCGGTGTGGTCTTCGCCCGTGGTGGGCGACCTCAACCGTGACGGTCGGCCGGAGATCGTTGTCGGCGCTTCCTGGTTGTGGTGGAAAACAAGGGGGATAGCGCCGCCCTATTTGTATGCGTTCGACACGACGCGAGTCTTCGACGAGAGCCTGAGCCCGGACGATCCGGCAAAGTTGCCGACAGCGACGGGATGGCCTCAAGAAGTTCAATATCCAGTCTCCAATTCGCCGATCCTGGCCGACATAGACCGGGATGGCGCGCTGGAGGTGATCGCGGCCGCCAGCCACCCCGATCTGGCCAACGATGCCATTCCGGGCACGGGACTGGTCTACGCGTTTCGCGCCAACGGCCAGGTCATGTCGGGATGGCCGGTCAGGCCGTTGTTGTGGCTGGATCGGGCCACGGCAGTGGACGGCCCGATCCGCGGGTCGCCGGTGGCGGCCGATCTGGACGGCGATGGCCAGCTTGAGGTGCTGGTCTCAATACTAAAGTCGGTCTATATCTACCGTGTTAACGGCGCCCCGTTTCAATATCCTACCAGCACGACGGCCAATGTATGGGCCGCGCCGGCAGTCGCGGATGCGGACGGTGACGGCCGCGTGGAGGTATGGGTCGGCGGCACGCTGGATACCGATCCGGCGCACGGCTACATGTGGCGCTTCAACGCCTTTGACAGGGGGTTTGGCGCTTTGGATTGGCCGCTCTTCCGCCAGAATCCTCGAAACAACGGCAGCTATCGGTAATATGTGCCCGGCTTCTGCGCTATTGGACCGGGGAATCGGGAGATGCCGGGTGTCGTTGCGATCTGTATTGTATGTTACTCCATATTATGTTCCGTTCGTCGGCGGCGCCACAACCCTTGTGGATGCCATGGCGCGACGTCTGGCAGGCAACGGCAAGGCCGTCACGATAGTGACCACGCAAGCTGAGGAGGCGGCCGATCTCTGGCGGCCGGCTCCTCGTGATCGACACGATCGGCCAACCCTTGAAGCAAGGGATGGCGTGACCATCAAACGCCTCGGCGTAACTTATCCTGCGCCGGCTCCCTATGTTTTCGGCCTGCTACGCCGCGCCGGCCATTGGCTGCATCGCACCGGCTTGCCCCCGGCCGTCCAGCGGCCGCTGCTGCGCCGCCTCAGCCGCTGGATGCCGCCCCTACCCGAACTGGGCACGGCCCTGGACCGATTGGTCCCGACGGCCGACCTGGTGCATGCCTTCGACAGCAGTTGGGATGGGCTGTTCACCGCAGCAGCCGCGGCCGCCCATCGCCATCGCAAGCCGTTTGTCGTCACGCCGCTGATGCACCTGGGGGATACCGGCATCCGCGCCCACTTCCAGATGATCCACCAGGTGGATGTTTACCGGCAGGCCGACGCGATCCTGGCCCTGTCGCACGCCGAAGCTGCGGAGTACGCGCGCCTGGGGGCGGCGCCGGAACGCGTTCACGTTATCCCGATGGGGGTCGAGCCGCGCCCTCAAGAGGATAATGCCGTGGCCGCGATGGCTTTCCGCGCCAAATACCCGGTGGACGGCCCCCTGGTTGCCTTCTTGGGCGCAAATACGTATGATAAAGGGGCCTTCACCCTGGCGCTGGCCACGGCCGCATTGAACCGGGCGGGTATTGCGGTCCATGTATTCTATGCCGGGCCGCAGAGCGCAGGATTGGCCGCGTTCCTGGCGCAGCAACCGGCCGCGATCCGCACGGCGTTGCAAGACCGGGTTCGCATCCTGGGTGTGGTAGATGAAGAGACCAAACACCAACTGTTGGCCGCCTGCGACATGCTCGCCCTGCCCAGTCAGGTGGACACCTTCGGCATCGTGTTGTTGGAGGCAGGTTTGCACGGCAAGCCGGTCATCGGCGCGGCCGCCGGCGGCATTCCAGAGGTCATTCGCGACGGCCAGACCGGCCTGCTTGTCCCCTTCGGCGATGTGGCCGCATTGGCCGACGCCATCCGCCGGCTGGTCGAGGCGCCCGACCGGGCGCGACAGTTGGGCCAGGCCGGCCGGGAGCTGGTCTTGCGCGAGTATACGTGGGACCGAACCTATGGCGCATTGACGCGCGTTTACGCAGATATGCTGTCGAGCCGATAGGGATTTCCATGCGCATCGCCTTCACCGTCCACAAATACCCCCCCGCCAGCCTGGGCGGAACCGAGATCTACACCTGGAGCCTGGCGCGCGCGCTGGCCGCGGCCGGGCATGAGGTGCATGTCTTCTACCCGCTGGCGAGCATCGCCGCGGGCGAGGCGCGCGCCGAACAGGAAGGGGTGCATCTGTGGCGTGTGCCCCTGCCGACGACGCGGGCCACCGAAAATCCGGCCGCGCAGTACTGGCACACCTTCCGCGACACAGCCATTGAAGCCGAATTCCTGCGCTTCCTGGCCGCTGTTGACCCCCAGATCGTGCACTTCCAGCACGTCCAGGGCGTTTCGGCGCGGCTGATCGCGCTGGCGCGCGGCCGGCCGCGGGTCGTCACCCTGCACGACTACTGGTATTTCTGCGCCAACAGCCAGTTGATCCGGCCCGACCGTTCGGTGTGCAGCGGGCCGGGGTGGGGCTGGAAGTGCGTGGATTGCGCCACCGCGCGCGCCGACCTGAATGCGCTACGAATTGCGCGGCCCCTGCTGGCGCTGCCTTTCGCCTATCGCAACCTCTACCTGCGACAGCTCGCGGCCGGGGTGGATCGCTTCGTTGCGCCCAGCCGCTTCTTGCGCGATCAGTACATCCGCCACGGGTTCCCCGCCGAGCGCATGGTCGTGCTGGAAAACGGCCTCGACATGGAGCGCCTGCGCAACGAGCCCGACCCGCCGTTACCCCCGCCGCCGGCCCGGCCGCACTTCGGCTTCCTGGGCGCGCTCGCCTGGCAGAAGGGGGTCCACGTCCTGGTGGACGCGTTCAATCGCATGCCCGAAAACGCGTCCCTCACCATCTACGGCGACCAGACGACCTTCCCGGAGTATGTCGCCGGGCTCAAGGCCGCCGCGCGACATCCCCACATCCGCTTTGCCGGCCGGCTCGATCCGCGCCACGTGGGCGCCGCGCTGCGCCAGATGGATTGCCTGGTGGTGCCGTCCCTCTGGTACGAGAACTCGCCCGTCACGATCCAGGAGGCCTTCGCGGCGGGCGTGCCCGTCATCGCCAGCCGACTGGGCGCGCTGGCCGAAAAGGTAGAGGATGGCCGCACCGGCCGCCTTTTTGCCGCCGGCCAGAGCGATGCCCTGGCTCAGGTGATGCAGGAGATCATCGAGAATCCGGCTCAACTATCGGCGCTGCGCGCCCATCTCCAACCGGGCCCCACCATCGAACAGCACGGCCGACAGCTATTGAACCTTTACGCAGACCTGCTTCGATCATAAATCAGGCGGTGTCTTGCGCCCGATTTGCATCGGGAAGTTCTTTGAGGCATAATTCGCTTCGTGGATAAGGTGGGATTTCCGGCGCGGATAATGTTGCTTTGATGCCTCGTCAACTGGCCCGATTCCTCTTGCTCGCCCTGATCCTCCTGGCCTTCGCGCGCCTGACGTGGCGGCTGGACGCCAAGGACCTCTGGCTGGACGAGACCTTCAGCCTCCAGCGCGCGGAAGCGCCGTGGCCCGAGCTGCTCG
>DAOTZV010000071.1:0-7763 GCA_034434235.1 Anaerolineae bacterium | reverse complement strand
CTCCGCCAGCTTCTTCAAGTAGCCCGCCTCGCTGACATCGGCCCCGGGCCGCGGGATCGGCGCCGGCTCACCGTCGGTCATCAAAACGATCAACCGACGGCTACCGGCCGTTCCGGTTTCAGCCAGCAACTGGCGCGCCGCCTCCAGCGCCAGCCACTGGTCGGTCCAGCGGATGGGCCGGGCCTGGCCCACGGCCTCGAGCAGCCGCGCGCGGCCCTGCGAATCGGCCAGGTCGGTCAACCCCGCGACCTGCTCCACCTCGCCGCCGAAGTGCAACACGGCCAGGCGGTGCGGCGCGCGGCTGTCCGCGCCCAGATACTGGACGAAGAGCCGGGCCGCGTCCACCCGCAACATCTGGGGGTCGGTGCCCACGCCGTCGCAGTCCCACATCGAGGGGCTATGATCAATCGCCAGCACGATCTCGCGCGCGGGCGGCCCTTCCGTCGCGGCCCGCGCGGCCCGCACCGCCAGCCAGAATAGGCCGGCGATCAGCGCCAGAAACGCCAGGACGATCAGCAGACAGCAGCCGCACGATCGGCGCTTGATGCGATCCAGTGTCTTCATCTCTTCCCCCTTCCCCGGTCGAACCACCGGGCTAAACAAAAAGGCCGGACAACTTGCGGTTGTCCGGCCTTCAGCTTACGACGAAAGGGGTCAGAAAGAAATATGTCCCTGAAATACCCCGCGGTTTTGTCGCTTCGGCTGCAATTTCAGCGCCTTTTTACAACGAACGACAGAGCGCCATCCTACCCTGGAGCTCTGCCGTCCTACCGAGCAGTGTTGTTCCGGGAACGTGCGAAGCATTCCCCCCGGCACAGGGGATAGGATATGCCGGCTCGCCGGGTCCGCTGCTCGTCCAGGCCCGGTTACGGAGGTCATTATAACCGGCGCATACTTGATCATCAAAATCGGATCCACGGCAGAAAGCCGAAGTTGACGATTGCGAGCAGACGCAATCTCTGCTAAAATACGATATGACATCATGGAGGTGACCGATGAGTGAACCGGTTTCATTGGAAGAGGTCCTGGAACTCGTCAAACAACTTCCGCCCCGGGACAAGGTACGCTTGATCGCCTGGGTGGCGCCGCAAATCGAAGACGCTCTGGCGGCCATCCAGCCCAAACAACGCAAATCTCTATGGGGGCTTTGTCGAGATCTCGGCCCCGCTCCGTCAGCTCTTGAAATAGACATCGCCCGTAACGAAATGTGGTCCGACTTCCCACGCCAGGATATCTGATGCTACGCGCTATTGCCGACACCCATGCCGCGATCTGGTATATCTACGGCGACGCCCGTCTTTCTTTAACCGCCCGAACCACCATCGAACAAATAGCTGCTGCTGGTGATCAGATTGCCATCTCATCCATCACTCTTATCGAGATGGTCTATCTGGTAGAAAAAGGCCGGATCGCGCCAGAAGCTCTTGAGCGCCTGCTTCAGACACTTAAGGACAGCGAATCAGTACTTGCAGAAATACCGGTTGATCAGAACATTGCGGACGCGGTACGTCGTGTAGACCGATCGCAGATACCAGATATGCCGGACCGCATTATTGCAGCTACCGCGTTGCATCTGAATCTTCCCCTAATCAGCCGAGACGGCAAGATACGTTTATCAGAAATTGCCACTATCTGGTAATACCGTTTTCTTGTTCACAACATAATGCAACCACCGACACAGGCGGATCATCCGCTTCACCGCTATCCCTTTGTGCCCCGCCTCTTCTATTTCGTGCCGCGGCAGTGGCTGCGCGACGTGGCCACCACGGGCGAGTTCGACGCGCGGCACCTCTTGCTCGCCATGTGCGACGGCAGCGAATACATCGCGTACCCGCCGGATGAGCGCGAAGCCGCCTGGACGCGCAACAACGATCCCCGGGTGCCGAACGTGGTGAGCCATGTGACCTATGCGCAGGCGCTGGCCGGCCTGAAGGCGCGCGGCTGGTTGGCCGAGGCGCGCGAGGAAAGGGACGACACCGAGATCTATCGGCTCCAGGAGTGGCCCGCTTTCGGGGGCGAGGGGGTGATCTACGCGCCACGCGCCTACATCCGGCGGCGCTGGCCGGCGTGGTTGGGCAAGAACCAGTGGGGGCCGCGCGCCGCGCTGACGGGCCTCTTCGCCGCGGCGACTTTGTACGGCGGGACGGACGAAACCGACGCCGACGCCGGCCCGGACGCCCCGGTGGTGATCGTGACGGCCGGCGCGCGGCGCATCGCGGCCCTGGCCCGCGAACTCCTGCCCGCGTTGCCGGGCAACGTCCAGCCCGGCCTGGGCCTGCGCATGTTGGCCGACCTGGGGCTGGTCGAAGAGGTCGTGGATGCGCGCACGGCGCGCAGCGCGGTCTTCCGCTTTCGCACCGACGCCCTGGCGCGCGAGCCGGGCCGTTGGCCGGCCGAACAGATCGCGCGGCTGTGCGGCCTGGACGCGACGCACGATGCCGATTGGGTGGCGTTGGTGCAGGGCTTCCTGGCGCATAACTTCAAACCGGTCGGAGATGCGCCGGCAGTGTGGGCGACCATCCGCAAGTACGGCCGTGATGTGGCCACACCGGCCGATGCGCGGGCCGCGCTGGCGCTGTTGGAAGAGCTGGGCCGCCGGCCCGAGAGCGGCCGCCGGCTCACGGGAGTACGTCGCGTCTTGGGGGAGTTCATCCAGCGCCGCGCGGCCGGGGAGCGCTGGGAGGCCGGGCCGGAGTTCGTGTTGCGGCTGGAGAACGGCTATGCGGTGGCGGCCGAGGGCCTGTTGCCGCTCCGCGCAGGCGGCCACGTCCTGGCCACCCAACTGGTGGTGAGCTACGAGCGCGCCGGCCGGCTTTCCGGCGCCGACGCGGCCGAACTGGCCGCGAGCGTGCGGCTCTATGTGCGACAGGGCACCTCGCCGGGCCACGACACCCTTCACATGTTCCTCCTGCGGCCGCCCCTCTCCCGGCCCGATCGCTGGGCCATCGCGGTGGGCAGCGTGCTGGACGCCGGCGCCCTCCACACGCGGCTGGACGCCACAAGGCCCTTTCAGATCGTGGTGGAATGCGCGCGGCCGAGCCAACAACTCGTCCTCCGCTGCCGGTTCCGCGTCCTGCGCTCACGGCGACCTGTGCGCTGATCTTGGATTGCAGCGCTCCGGCGCTGCTTTTGATCCGCTACACAACGCACCACAGCGGCGCCATAGCGCCGCAATCCAAACGCTGGCGTCAATTCAACTTTATGTCACATCGCGGCCGGCGTCCATCCGGCCTGTAAAAAGGCCGCAAAATCGCGGGGGTCAAACCGGCTTGTAGGTCGGGTCCAGCAGCTCCTGGCGCAAGATCTCGTCCAGCCGGCCGAGATCCCGGCCCGTCACCAGCACGATGCGCAGCCGACGGGCCTGCTCCTGAAACTGCCTGTACGGATCGGCGGCTTGCGAGGATACACGGAGCGGGGGGTTCTGATGCGCGATGAACAGACGGGTGACGTAGTTGCCGCCCAGGAGCTGCGCGATGGCCGCCAGCTCGTCCAGGTCCTCCTTGTGCCAGGGATCGGCGCTGCTCTTACACGAGGCGATCAGCGGCACGCCCCCGCGCAGCGCGATGAAGTCAATCTCGCGCTCGGCCGTGCCCGACCGGAACGCCACGCCCCTGGCCGCCACGTCGAACAGGGCGGGCTCCAGGCCCCGCAGCGCCTCGGCCACGCCCCACACGTACGCTTCCAGCCAATCGCCGTTCAAAAAGGCCGCCTCGCCGGCCGCCGGGATGCGGCAGGTGACCGACCCGTCCAGGCGCTCGATCCGGTCGGTCAACAGCCGCGCCCGGGCCAGGCCGCGCAGGAGGCGACGCACCTCGTCGTCCAGGCTTGCGGCCGGCAGGTGAACGACCCCCGCTTGCGGCAGGCCCGCCGCGCGCAGCGCGGCGATCAACCGGATGCCCGCCTCGCCGGCCCGGCCCAGGAGCTGCGCGGCGTTCTGGCGATCGGCTTCGGTCGAGACGCAGGCCGGCTTGCCCCTCTCGAACGCCGCCAGGCCGCAGATCGCCAGATAGTCGTCCACCTTCTTGAAGCGGATGCGCAGCGGCTCGGTCTGCTCGGGCCGCGTGAAGTCCACGATCTCCGCGCCCTGCGTGTTGACGTACAGCACCGGACAGCCGAGCCGGCGGCCGGCCTCGTAGCCGGCGATGCTCATCGGCAGCGGACAGCCGGTCAGGCCGATGACCGGCGCCAGGTCGGCCCGGTCGGCGAGCAGCGCGTCGATCGCGGCCAGGGTCTCGTCCAGCCGATAGGGTGCCACCTTCCGCCGCCCCTCCACCCGCGGCGGGCGGGGCAGGTGCGCGAGCGCCGCGGTCACCTCGTCCAGCGTCTCCGGCCGGTCGGCCGACCCGATGCACGCCACCCGGTCGGGTTGCAGGTGATAGGCCAGCATCGTCGCCGGCTGGATGCGGTTCCCCAGCAGCAGGATCAAAAACTTTCCTTCTTGATGCGTCGGCATTGTCCCATCCCCGTGGCTGTTTGCACGCCTACCCCGCTGTAGAGCGCGAAGTCGGCCAGGATGTTCAGGCCCGCCCGCGCGTAGCGGTCGTCGTCCAGCAGCGTATAGGTCACCTGTCCCACCCCGCCGATGCGCAGCGCGGCGTTCTTGGTCGGCACGGGCCGGCTCTCCAGCCGATAGCGGCTGATCGCCACCCGTTCGCCGGCCAGGCGCCGCAGGTCGGGATCGAGCGCCACCGGGGCGAACGCGTTCCAGCGCTCCACCAGGCTGCCGAACACCAGCCCCGGCAGCGGCACCGGCACCTGCATCTCCTGCGACTTGAACGCGGTGGGGCTGGCGAACTCCAGCGTCACCCCGCGGGGCAGGCGATCCCCGCGCTGGAGCACGGCGGCCGCCAGTCCCTCGTAGGTGGCCTGGCCCGTCCACGGCTCGCGCGCCGGATCGCAGATCGCTTCCAGCACGCGGAATGCGGCGCCGTGCAGCGTGTAGCTGGGGGGCGGCTGCTCGATCAGCGCTGCGGCCAGCGCCCGGCTCACCGGAGCAGTCAGGCCGGTCACGCGCACGAAGTAGCGGCCGTCGGGCCGGACGGAGATGCTGTCGGCCGGCCGGCGCGGCTCGGCCGGCGGTTCGGCCGCCAGCAGCCCAGAGCAGGTCAACGGCTTCGGGCCGTTGCCGGCGTGGATGGCCGCGGCCAGGTCCGGGTCAACCTGCGCCAGCCGCGCCAGCGTCTCGGCCTGGACGGCGCGGCCCAGGTCGGCCGGCAACGTGGCCGGCGCCTCGGGGGCGAGGGCGAGGAGGAGAGAGATGAGCATGGATTATCCCGATCTCAATTTCGTCGCGTGCGCGCGGCCTCGCGCACCGCCTGTAGATTGATGATCTCGGCTACTTCAAAGCGCGGGGGCAGTGCGTTGGGCACCGGCCGCAGGCGCACGATGGGCGGAAAATAGCCCATGCGGCCGTGCAGCTCGGCCAGCAGCACCGCGGTGATGAAATTCAGCGCCGGCGGCACGATCAGCAACGGCGTGGTCTGCCACTCTTCGGCCGTCAGCGGAATCTGCGCCAGCAACGCCTGCACCTGAGGCACAAACGGCTGCGCGGTGTCGAACTGCACCGCGACTTCGATCACGTGCTCGACCTGCGCGCCGGCCAGCGCCTCGATCTGGGCCAGGTGGTCGGCGGTGAGGGGGTGGGAGAAGTTGAGTAGGAGCACTGAGAAAACCTCATCTGATACACTTATTGCGCAGTCCAATAGCGTTCGAGAAACTTGTGCGGCGCCAGTAGCCGGATGCCCGCGCAGACTTCCATATCCAGCAAATCCTTATCCACGGTGATGACGTATGTCACGCGTCCCGCGACCGCACAGGCGATGAACTTGTCGTCCTTGCGGTCACGGCTATAGGACGGAATTGTGCCCAGCGATGGGAGGAACTCGGCTTTGCGCCGGATGGCAGCGAGCAAGGCATCGGCATCTTCGGGATGGATCACTGCCCGGATATAATCCCGCTGCAACACGCCCTCGAGTTCCGCCAGCAACTCAGGACAGGTCACCATGCGGATCTGATCGCTCAGCCACAAGTCTTCGATCAGGGTTCGGATCGCTGCGCCTGGCCGGATGAGATAGCGGATCAAGGTGCTGGTGTCAACGACGACGCGCAGCGGGCCGCTGCTGCGGTTGAACAGGTCCCCCGGGTTGCTCACGACTGGTTGACCTCTGTCCGGGCGCGTTCGATGAGCTCATCCACCTCGGCATCGGTCAAATGCGCAGCCCGCGCCGAAGCAGCCGCCGCGGCCTGTTGCAGGCGGCTGCGCAGAAGCTCCTGTTCGGCTGCGATCAGCTGCCGGTATCGTTGATACGAGATAATCGTCACGCGCGGTGTTCCGTAGCGTTCGACCACCACGTCATCGGCCAACAAGGCGCGATCCATCGCCTGGCCGAAGTTCTGCTGGACCTGGCTGGATGACATCTGCACGACCACGGGTGAGCCCCTCCCTTCGGCGATATCTTATCTAAGTTGGATATCATAGATAAGCATAAGACATAGAGGTGCGGTTGTCAAGTTGAACCACAGATACTCCTGATCGTGCGTCACGAGATAATCTGCCTGTTGGGGAGCGGTAGTTCATTGAGCCGATTACACAAGCTACCGATCATGCGTTCCAACACTTCAGCTTCCTTGGCGTCAGGTCGCTTTCCGGCATGCAGCAAGTCGTTTCGGGCAAGGCCCACCTCCTCGTACAGTTTGAGAGCTTGAGCGACCTTCGGTAAACTGTGAAGGGTGCGCCCACTGGAAAAAACAACATCGGAAAATGCGCCGTGGCCATCCTGGCGTTCCTTGATGGCTTTACCCAGCGTTTTCTCCATTTCTTCCCGTAACGTTATGTCGAGCGTTTGATCCATTTCAGCATGAAGCATCGCCCAGGTGATGATCCATTCGCGCGCCACGGCCATGGCTTGCACATACTGCTTGCGTTCCAAATACCAGAACACCAAGCGTCGCTCCCGGGCCAGCAAATCAACGGGATCGCGTTTCTGATCTGCCTTGCTCAGGCTAAGGGGGGCAAAGGCATCGCTCACTGCCTGGGCCAACGGAATAAACGGGCGAGCGTGAGCCTGGAAGCTTTGCATTGCATCCACCAGCCTGGTCTGCAACTTGCTGCTGGCGTCCATGGCCTCGGCCGGCCGGATCAGGCGCAAGGCCAAAGACACGTCGTCCAGCGCCCTGGCTGCCTGTGCCAGGCGAATAGCGTCCGCTTGCAAGGCTTTGTCCGTCTGCTGTTGCTGATATGAAGGCCGAACCGAGCGCAATTGCTCGGCCAGGTCATGAGCATCGCCGAAACGCACAAAACGGTCGGCAGCGACCAGCCAATCCAGCAAGTCCACAAAGCGGGTCATGTCAATTACGGGCGCACGGTTGGGTGTCACCGATTTATCGCGCGCCTCGAAGTTACCGTAGAGCACCGCCTCCAGATGGATCTTCTTTACCACGCGTAGATAGGCGGATGCCAGAAAGGAAAGAAACGGCAACGAGCGAAAGCCGTGGGTCATATCGAAGATCACCGACTCCCCTGTGTCCACATGATCCACCACCGCCTGGAAAACTTTCCAAAGCTGTAGTTCATCTGCGCCGTCGGGGATGTCTACGGGCTTCAGGCTGGCCACATAGTCCTCGGCAAGGACCCGAAAGCGTTCCCAATGCATCGCCCTGGCGTCTTCAGTTACGAACACGCGCATCTCGGTTTCGGGATAGAAGCGGGCCAGGGCAACCCCGAAGAAGGGAGCAGTGTGTTCCCTGCCGTCGGGCATGACGTA
>DAOTZV010000070.1:0-2325 GCA_034434235.1 Anaerolineae bacterium | reverse complement strand
TACGCGCGGTCCCCTGGGCGCGGCCGGCTCCGACGGCAACAGCCAGGCGGATCCATATGCGGTGACGCTGGCCGCGGGCGCTTCTCATATGGCGGCCGACTTCGGCTTCTATCGCGCGACCGGCTCGATGGCCGGCGTGATCGGCAACCTGGTGTGGGGCGAGACGGACGGCAACGGCCTCTTCAGCCCGGCGGCCGGCGATACGGGCCTGGCGGGCGTCACGGTGGCGTTGCTCCAGGACGGCGAGACGATCGCGACGACGACCACGGGCGCCGGCGGCGCCTACGCCTTCGTCGGCCGGGCCGACGGCGCCTATCAGGTGGCGGTGAGCGATGATTTCGGCGTGTTGGCCGGCGCCGCCCCCGCCGCGCCCGGGCCGTTCCCAGGCCAGGACAACAACAATCAAGCGCAGCCGTATACCGTCACGCTTGCGGGCAGCGGCATCAACCCGACCGCCGACTTCGGCTACAAGACCGGCCTGACGCCGGACGAAGCCGGCGCACGCTATGCCATCGGCATGAGCGACCTGCCGGATGTCCGGCCGGGCGCGGCCATCTCCTTCACGATCCACATCACCAATACCGGCGCGGCCTGGATCGTCCATCTGCCGCTCGAACTGACCTATCAGACGGATTATCTCGCCTACCTCGACGCGACGCCGGCGAGCGATGACAACGTGGACGATGGGCTGATCCGGTGGCGCGATCTCGTGGCTTCCTATGGCGCGTTGGCGCCCGGCGCCGCGGTGCAGATGGCGGCGAACTTCACCGCGCGGGCCGACACCTCGCGCTTGCCGGGGATGCAGACGGTCGTCACGGCCGCGGGCCGCGGCGTCTGGGCCAATCCGGCCGGGCCGGGCCTCTTGGGCGACCTGGTGTTGATCGGCGACCGGAGCGTGACGGCCGGCGTGCGCATCTTGCAGCCGACCGGCCTGACGGTGCTGGATCTGGCCGCGCGGGGGACGCCGGACGGGATCGAGGTGTCGTGGCGGACGGCGAACGAAGCGCAGATCCTGGGCTTCGACGTGTTGCGGCGGTCGGCGGCCGGAAGCAACGGCGGTGCATGGCGCACCATCACGCCTTCCCTCATCGTGGCCGAACACGCCGGGGCCAATCAGGGAAGCGCATACGCCTATCTCGATGCCATGGCGACGGCCGGCGAGCGCTATGAGTATGCGCTGGCCGTATGGCAACTGGACGGCAGCAAGGCGATGTTCGGTCCGGTGGCGGCGAGTCGGTGAAAGGGACAGGCTTCGTATCTCGTTCGTAATATCCATGAGATAGAATCAGGGTAGAGGATTTGGGCTTTTGAGAACGCGCGTTACTGTAAGATAGAATAAGATAATATATGATCATACAAATATATATTATCGGCCCGGGCGGGGAGAGGATAGTATGAAAAACACACCGCAAACTTTTTTGATCACTGTCATCGCGATCCTGGCATTGCTATTTCCGGCATTGCCGGCCGTAGCGCAATCCGCCGCGGGGTCTACGCCGACGTTGGCCGCCGCACCGCAGGCCGGTGAGACCTGTGTCGTGCTTCAGCCCGGCCCCACGACCGGCGTGGACGCCTACATCAAGAAGGAGAGGCCGGACGAGCGCCGCGGCACAGATCCGGAGCTGCGCGTCAAGGGCGAGGCCAATAAGCTCGAGCGGTCGTTGCTCAAGTTCGATCTCTCCTCCCTGCCGACCGATGCCACCGTGAGCAGCGCGACCCTCTCGTTGTACGTGAAGGCGGCATCGGGCGGCGCGCTGACCATCAATGCGCACCGTGTGACCCAATCCTGGAACGAGGATCAGGTCACCTGGAAGGCGCGCGACAAGGCAGCGAACCTGCTCTGGACGACCCAGGGCGGCGACTACGACAGCGCGGTCGCGGCCTCCGCCGTGGTGGACGATACGAAGAACATCTGGCGCTCGTGGACCATCACGAGCCTGGTGACGGATTGGTTGAGCAATCCGGCCACCAACTACGGCCTGATCCTGGAGGCCAGTAGCTCGAACGCCGAAAAGGTGTTCAAGAGCAGCGACGATGGCACGACGAACCACCGGCCCAAGCTGGAGGTGTGCTTCAGAGCCGCGTTGACTCTGACTCCCGACAACAGCGGCGAAGGCCTGGCCGGCCAGACCAAGACCTATGCCCACACGATCACGGTCGGCAACCTGACCAGCGCGATCGATCTGAGCGCGTCTTCCAGCCGCGGCTGGGCAGTGCGCATCTACCGGGATGTCAACGGCAACGGCGCCAAGGACCCCGAAGACACGGAGATCAGCCAGACGCCGGTCATCGGCCCGAACGCCACCTTCCCGATCCTGGTGCAGG
>DAOTZV010000069.1:0-4500 GCA_034434235.1 Anaerolineae bacterium | reverse complement strand
CGTCCTCAAGCAGGCAGAGGACGACGAAGACCTGATCCTGCGCGCGGTCGAAACGGCCGGCGCCGCGACGCGCGCGGCGATCCGCCTGCCGCAGTGGGCGCGGGCGGTCGAGGTCGATTTCGGGCCGCTGGCGATCAAGACCTTCCGCGTGCCGCGCGATCCCGCGCGGGAGGTCGTCGAGGTCAATATGCTGGAGTGGGGCGCGGCGTGAACGACCACGTGCCAGGCACTCCTGCAAGATGCCTGGCACGTAAGCGTCGCTCGTTTTCATTGCGCGTTGTGCGCCGGCCGGGCGCATGAGCAACTGATACGAAGGTCTGCGGATAGCCAGAGCATGGCCTGATGTGGTATACTTTGCTTGGACCTTGATGATCCGTGTATGGCCGGACGGCGATGCAACCGATCTATAAGAAAGTCATATTTCACACCGAACATCTGTCGGGCCCCGGCTTCCTGTTGACCCTCCTGGCGCTGGGCCTGCTCTCGGTCGCCCTCTATGGCCTGTGGCCCGGCGCGGCCCATGCATTGGACGCGCCGACACCCCTGGCGCCCCCGAACGGCGCAACGACCACCGCGGCCAACTACCCGCCCCTCGGCATCCCCGACTTCGCGTGGCAGCCGGTGGCCGGCGCTACGCAATACCGCCTGCAGCTCAGCCAGGATGCGGGCTTCGCCAGCAAACAGGAGTGGACCACCGCCAACGCGCGCTTCACGCCGACCGACGCCACCCTGGCCGATGGCGTCTGGTACTGGCGCGTGCGGGTCGAACAGCCCGCGCCCGTCAGCGCATGGAGCGAGGTGCGGAGCTTCACCCGGCAGTGGGCCACGCCGGAGCACGCGGCCGAGCTGGAGGCGCCGGCCGACGGCACCACCCTCGACTTCTATACATCGCCGGCCTTCTCCTGGACGCCGGTGATGGGCGCGGCCGCCTATCGCTTCCAGATCGCGACGAGCGCCGACGGCTTCGCCGCGCCGCGCTACAGCCAGATCACGCTGGCGCCGGCGCACCAGCCGGCCGTCAAGCTCCCCAACGGCGAGTACTACTGGCGGGTCGTTCCGCTCGACGCCGGAGGCCGCGAGGGCGCGCCGAGCGTCGTCCGCAGCTTCACGGCCAGCTACAATCGGCCGCCCGACCTGCTGGAGCCGGCCGACGCGGCCACGCCCACCTTCACGCCCACCTTCCGGTGGAAGGCCGTGGCCGGCGCGCAGTTGTACCGCCTGCAATACACCACCGACCCGACCTTCCACGCCGACATCACCACGGTGGAGACGCGCAACACCGAATACACCCCCGCCAGCGAGCTCCAGAACGACGTGAACTACTACTGGCGCGTGCAGGTACAGGCGGGCAACGCGGTCACGGGCTGGAGCGAGATCCGCTGGTTCCGCAAACAATGGTACATCCAGCCCGAGCTGCTGACGCCGGTCAACAACTATCAAACGGTCACCGAGCCGTTCTTCAGCTGGTCGCCGGTGCCGGCTGCGGGCGGCTATCGCTTCGAGCTGCATTGCGTCAACAGCTTCCCGGCCAGCAGCCCGTGCGGCTGGATCGTGGACGTCGGCCAGCCGTATTTTACGCTGCGGCCGCAAGGCCCGAAGTGGCCGACGCCCGGCATCTGGTACTGGCGCGTGACCCCGCTCGACGGCAGCGGCGGCCTGGGCAAGCCGAGCCTGGTCTCCTCCTTCGTCTACAGCCCCACCGCGGCCGCGCCCCAGCTCGTCGCGCCGCTCTACTACTATCCGCCCTCCGACCTGCACGCGCCGCACGAGGATCGCACCGTCGCGCTGCCGATCTTCACCTGGCATCGCGCGTTCACCGATGCGATGTCGGCCGTGGCCGCGTATCGCGTGCAGGTGGACGACGATCCGCTCTTCGGCTCGGTGGAGTGGACGTGGGACACCGCCAACCTGAGCGCCGCGCCGACCGTAGGCCGGCCCTTCACCCCCACGCGGGGCGTGGACTACTACTGGCGCGTCGCCGCGCTGGACGGAGTGGGCGGCGCGCCGCTCGGCGATTGGAGCTGGAGCCAGCGCTGGCGCACGCGCATTGACCTGACCCGCGGGTTGACCCCGACGGTCGGCGCGGCGCCTGTGCTCCTGCGGCCGGCGCACGCCGCAGAGTCGGTCGAAGCCGCGCCGCTGCTGGAATGGTGGCCCCTGGCCGGCGCAACCGCCTATCGGGTGGAGATCAGCCGCAACGACGAGGAACGCGGCTTCGCCGAGGCGATCGTCGTCTCCGAGACGGTTCCCTACCCGGCCTTCGCGCCGGCCGAACGCCTGGCGCCGGGCACCTACTACTGGCGGGTGCGCGCCAGGCGCAACGGCGCGATCGCCAACGGCTGGACGGCCGCCATCTCCTTCACGCTCGCCCTCCCCCAGCCGACCGGGCTCGTCTCTCAGCCGGCGAGCCCGGCGGCCCGCGCCGCCACCCTGTGCTGGACGCCGGTCGTCACGCCGACGATCGAGGCGCAGTTCGCCGCGTGGAAGTATCGCGTCCAGGTGAGCCGCGATCCCACCTTCTCCACCGAATACGACAAGGCCGATACCGAGCAGGCGTGCTGGACGCCGACGAAAGGCTATCCCGACGGGACCTACTACTGGCGGGTGGCCGCCATGGATGGCGACGGCAAGCTCGGCAGCTACAGCCCCGCGACCTCCTTCCTGAAGCAATACCCTGTGACCACTCTGCTCCAACCTGCCCCCGGTGCGCCGGCCACGAGCACGCCGACCTTCGTGTGGCAACCTGTGCCGGCCGCGGCCTCCTATCGGCTCGAAGTCGCGCTCAGCGAGACGTTCGCCAACCTCTACGACTCGGTCACCACGTCCAACACGCGCTTCACGCCGACGAAGAAATACGACACGAGCAAGACCTACTTCTGGCGCGTGGCGATGATGGACAAAGACGGCAACCGCGGGCCGTTCACCGGCGACCGGGTGATCCTCCGGCCGGGAACGGTCTATCTGCCGCTGGTGCTCGGCCGCTAAATGGGCCACCGGACGTGCCAGGCACCCGAGAGGGTGCCTGGCACGTAAAAATGGACATCGCCCTCGTCCCGCGATATAATCATGATGAATAATCTCGGCTGCGGAGAAATCTAGATGTCCTGGCCACGCTACCTGCACGTCTTGATCCTGTTCCTGGGCGCCGGCCTCTCCCTCGCGCTGGGCGGCATGGCGTGGCGGCGGCGCTTCGTGCCCGGCGCGATCGAGTTCATCGGCCTCATGGTCGCTGCGGGCTTCTGGGCGATCACGGACGCGGCGCAGGAGCTGACGCCGAACCTGGCCGAAAAGATCGCCTGGACCCAGGTGAGCTATCCCGCGATCGTGGCGGCGCCGGTCTTCTGGCTGCTCTTCGTCATCCGCCAGGTCGCGCCGGAGCGGCCTTTGAAGGCCAGACAGATCGCTCTGCTCTGGATCGTTCCCCTCATCACTTTGGGCCTGGTCTTCACGACCGGACGACATCAGCTCTATTACACCGCGATCACGATGGCCGAAACCCCGGTCGGGCCGATGGCGGTCTATCACTACGGCATCTGGGCCTGGATACAAGTGGCCTACTCGGTGCTCCTGGTGTTCTTCGGTGTGGCCCTCCTCTTCAACGCGGCGCGGCCGGCGAGCGGCCGACGCCATGCCCGGCTGATGCTCCTCGCCGCAGGCGCGCTCATCCCGCCGGCGGCCGGCCTGGCTTACATGCTGAAGATCAGCCCGATCCCCGGCATGGACCTGACGCCGATTGCGTTCGCGGCGGTGGGCCTGCTCTATGCCTGGGTGCTCTTCCACCTGGACCTGTTCTACTTGATGCCCACGGCGCGCGAGGCACTGGTGGAACAGATGCAGGACGGCGTGCTCGTGTTGGACGCCGAAGGCCGCGTGGCCGACGCCAATCCCGCGGCCGAACGCCTGTTGGGCCGGCCCCTCGACGCGCTCGCCGGCCGACCGATCGGCCAGGTGGTCGCCGGATGGCGCGACGCTGACGGCCGGCCGCCGGACGTGCAGCGGAGCGAACCGCAGCTCATCGCCCCGGCCGACGGCGGCCGCTACCTGGAATGGCGCGCCGCGCCCCTGCTGGATGAAATGCGCCGGGTCGCCGGCCGGCTGATCACCCTGCGCGATGTGACCGACCGGCGCAGGGCCGAAGAGGCGCTGCGCGAGAGCCGGCGCGTCTACGAGACCCTGCTCAGCAACCTGCCGGGCATCGCCTATCGCTGTCGCAACGACCGGGCCTGGACGATGGAGTTCATCAGCCAGGGGTGCCGCGCGCTCACCGGCTACCCGGCCGAAGACCTGGTGGGCAACCGGCGCCTCGCCTTCGCCGACCTGATCCACGAGGAGGATCGCGAACGGATATGGAACGACGTCCAGGCGGCTGTGGAGGCCCGCCAGCCCTACCGGCTCATCTATCGCATCCGCGCGGCCGACGGCGCCGAAAAGTGGGTGTGGGAGCAGGGCCGCGGGGTCTACGACGAGGCCGGCAATCTGCTCTGGCTGGAAGGCTTCATC
>DAOTZV010000068.1:0-34593 GCA_034434235.1 Anaerolineae bacterium | reverse complement strand
CGCCAGCCGCGCCTGCAGGCGCTCCGCCACGGCGGCATCGCCCTGCCCTTGCGCCGCGGCCGCGAGCTGCTCCAGCAGGCTGCGGGCGTCGGCGGTCAACAACAGGTCGCGGCGCTCCTCGAGTAGCCGACAAGCATCGTCGTCCGTAGCGGCGGTGACGAATTCGGCGATGGCCTGCAATAGTGGGCTATCGGCGCCACGCGCCGCTTCCATCAGGCCCTCGGCGGCGGCCAGCTCCCGCCGCAACTGCGCGTAGGCCGCGTCCACGCCGTGCTCACGGCAGGCGGCCAACAGCCGCGCGTGCATCTCGACCGTCTCGTTGCCGGCGTTGTTCATGTGCAGCAGCGTCATGGCCGCGGCGCCGGCGTCGCTCAGCAGCTCGGCCGCGTGCTCGCGGATGAACGCCTCGGACGCGGCCCAGTCGGGGGTCTGGATCCAGGCGATCAGCCGGTCGGCCAACGCCTGCGCGGCCGCGTCGCCCAGGGTCGCGAGGACGCGGCGGGCGTCCCGTTCGGCCGCGCGCCAGCGGCGCAGGTCGGCCAGGCGGGCCCCCACCCCTTCCCCTCCCCCAAGGTTGGGGGAGGGGCCAGGCGAGGGGGCCGCGACCAGGGCCTCCAGACGGTCCAGGGCGTCGTCGGAGGTCGCGGCGATCAGGCGCATGATGTCGGCGGTGCTCTGCGCGGACGTGAACGCCAGCAGCAGCTGCTCGTCGGGGGACAGGGTGGCCAACTGCTCTGCCAGGCCGCGCATCTGATCCCGCATCTGGCGGATGGCGTCGGCGTGTTCGGCGCGCAAGGAACGGAGGCTCTGCAATCGCTCGCGCAGCGCGTCGGCCCCCACCCCTTCCCCTCCCCCGATTTCGGGGGAGGGGCCAGGCGAGAGGGCACCGCGCATGGCCGCCCCCACCCCTTCCCCTCCCCCAAGGTTGGGGGAGGGGCCAGGGAAGAGGGCCTCGACCAGGCGGGCCTCGACGTCCCGTTCCAACGCGTCCAGCGCGTCGTCGGACGCGGCGGCGATCAGCGCCAGCATCTGCGCGCTGTCGCGCGCCGCGCAGAAGGCCTCGAAGAGGAGGTCGGCGTCCGCCGGGGCGGACGATGACGGGATGTCGGACGGCATGGCGGCTTCCTTTCGACCGGGGGGCCGGAGCGGACGCGGCGCACTGCGCCCGGCCGCTCCCGAAGATGCGCCAGAGATCGGTTCTATTCTACCTGAACCTGACAAAAACGGCAACACCGCGGGTGGCCGGGAAAATGCAGCCGGATTGGAAGCCCTCCATCTTGAACACGAGCGCCGATTTGTGCTATCATAAGCACGAACGAAGGGAGATCGGGTGATGAATACGGTCAGGGTAGTGGAATATGTGGACATCGCCGCGCCGCGGCGCGAGGTGTTCGCGACGGCGATCCATAGCGAGCGCCGGCTGCAGCTCTCTCCGCTGTGGGGCGCGGTGGAGCTGGCGGCGGTCAGCACGGATTATCCCGCAGCCGGCAGCCGGTGGCTTTCCCGGTCCGCGGCCGGCGCCAGCTATGAAACCGTCGTGACCGATTATCTGCCCGAACAACGCTTTGCCTACCGCACGCTCACCGACCTTCAGGCGACCGTCGTCTGGACGTTCCACGACGCGGCGGCCGGCACGCGCATCATCTATCAGGAGGAGTTCGCAGCCGACGAGGCCCGGGCCGGCGAGATCGAGGCACAGGTGCGCCAGGTGGTGCGCGGCTGGTTGCTCAACATCAAGCGCTACTCCGAGTTGCGGCGCACCCGCTTCGAGCGGCTGCTGCGCTGGCTGGCCGATCGCTATTACCTCCAGCTCCGGCCCGACCAGCGCAGCGTGGTCGTGACGATCCTGATGATGCACTTCGTCGGCACGATCGCCTCGGTGATGGCGATCGTCGCCTTCGGCTTCACGCGGCTCTTCTGATCATCCCTCGTAGCAGCACCTGAAGCCGGTGTCATCGCTGCGATGCATGGGCGCGGCCCAACTGCGGTAGGCGCAGCGCGCTTCGTGCCGGCCCCCGCGCCAGGATCCCCCGCGCAGCGTCTGTTTCCCCAGGCTTGCCTCTAACCGCTCGGGGTTGGCGATGGCCCCGCTCTCGTAGAGCCGCGGCAACAGGCTCTGCGGTTCCATCTCGTTCACCAGCACCTCGCGGCCGTCGGTCGGATCGTACGGATAGGGGCCGAAGAGAGACGAACACCAGTTCTGTACGTTGCCGGCCATGTCGGCCACGCCGTAGGGGCTATCGCCCAGCGGCGAGAAGCGGCCGATCGGCGTCGTGCCCTGGCTGCGCGCTTCCCGGTTGTTGCAGCGGCCGGCATCCCATGTGTTGCCCCACGGGTAAAGCCGGCCATCGGGCCCGCGCGCGGCCTTCTCCCATTCCACCTCGGTCGGCAGGCGCAGCGGCAGGCCGGTCACCTGCCGCGCCCAGCGACAGAACGCCACTGCATCGTGGAACGAGACCCCCACCACCGGATGATCGGCCAGGTCGGCGGGCATCTGGCCGGACGGCCAGAAGAGGGGCGGCCGGTGGCCGGTAGCCTCGACGAACAGCCGATACTGCGCATGGGTCACCGGATGGCGCATGATGTGGAAATCGCTGATCTCCAGCCGATGTTGGGGCCGCTCGTCGTCGCCGGCCCCGCGGTCGTGGCGACCGCTGCCGATGACGACTTCGCCGGCCGGGACGAGAACGAAATCGAGGTTCAATAAAGAGGTCATTGGGTTTCCTTGAGCTACCTCAGCAGATGATGTTCGATCGCGTAGCGCACCAGCTCGGCGCTGTTGCGCACGCCCAGCTTCTCCATGATGTTCGTGCGATGCACCGACGCCGTCTTCGGGCTGATCACCAGCAGTTGGGCGATCTCCTTGTTGCTCTTGCCCTCGACGACCAGGCGCAAGACCTCGCGTTCGCGCTCGGTGAGCCGGGCCGCGGGCGCGACGCCCCCCGATCCGGCCGCGGCGTAGTCGCGGATCACTTCGCGCGCCACGGCCGGCTGCAAGAACGCACCCTGCTCGTGCACCTGACGGATGGCCGCGATCACCTCGCGGCCGCCCGAGCGTTTCAGCACATAGCCGACCGCGCCGGCCTGCAGCGCCGGCGCGATGTATTCCTGGTTATCGTGTTGGGTCAGGATCAACACTTTGACTTCGGGATGGTGCTGGCGCAGGCGCCGCGTGGCCTCCAGGCCGTCCATCTCGGGCATCGCCAGGTCCATCAGCACGATATCGGGATGAAGCGCCTCCACCAGCGCCAGCGCTTCCGCGCCGTTGCCGGCCTCGCCCACCACGGCGATGTCGTCGGAGCGCTCCAGCAGCGAACGGATCCCCTCGCGCAGGATCGCGTGATCGTCCACGACCAGCACCCGGATACATTTGGCGCATCGCTCCTCGTCGCTCATCGGCCATTCTCCTTTACCGGCACCGAGATGCGGATGCGCGTGCCGAAGCCGGGCGCGCTGTCAATGTGAAAGTGGCCCCCCAGCAGCTCGATCCGCTCCTGCATGCCCAACAGGCCCAACCCCCGGCCGCTGTCGGGCGAGAGAGTGACCGAGACCATGTCGAACCCGATGCCGTCGTCCTCGATGAAGACTTCGACCCGGTCCTGCTCTTGGGCAAAGGCGATCCGCACGTTGCGGGCCATGGCGTGACGGGCGATGTTGGTGATGGCTTCCTGGACGACCCGGAACAGGGCGGTCTCGATCTCGGCCGGCAGACGCCGCGGGGCCTGGTCATCCTCGATCTGCAAGCGCACGTTGGCCGGCTCCAGCCGCGATTGCGCGAACCAGCGCAGCGCCGGCACCAGGCCCAGATGGTCGAGCATGCTGGGGCGCAGGTCGAAGATGAGCTTGTGCACCCCGTCCAACGTGCGCTGGGCCACCGCGCGCATGTTGCGCAGCATCTGCTTGATCTCGGCCGCGTCGGTCAGCTCCAGGGCCTCGTCCACCGCGTAGAGCAGGGCGGTCAACGTCTGGCTGGTCTCGTCGTGCAGGTCGCGGGCAATGCGCTTGCGCTCCTCCTCCTGTGCGACGATGATCTTGTGGAGCAGCTCGCCGCGCAGCCGCTCGCGGCGCTGCAACTCGGCGTACAGGCGGGCGTTTTCGATGGCAACGGCGATCTGGCCGCCGATCGCGTAGAGCAGGTCGCGCGCCGCCGCGTCGAACTCGCGCGCGTTGCGCGTGGCCACGCACATGCTGCCGAGGGTGGCGCCGCGGGCGATCAGCGGCACATGGACGAGCGTATTCAGCCCTTCGCGTTGGAGGGGCCGGGCGCGGCGGCTGCGATAGCGCGCGACGGCCGGCACGACGATCACATCGCGATGTTCGAGCACGCCGCCGCACGAGCCGTCCAACATGCCGAACTGTGCCACGGCGCGCGCGGTCTCTTCGGAAAGGCCGCGATGGGCATAGAGCTCCAGCTTGCCCAAAGTCTCCTCGCGCAGGAAGATGGCGCCGGAATCAATGCCCGTCAGGCGCAACACTTCCTCCAGCGAACGATTCAAAATCTCGGACAGATCGAGCGACTGCGAGATGGTGGTGGCGATCTTGTGCAGGATGGACAGCTCTTCGTGGCGCCGCACCAGGGCATCTTCCAACAGGCGCTCCTCGGTCACATCGCGCCACGATTCGATGAGGCCGATCATACGGCCGGCCGCATCGCGGTAGGGGGAGGCGATCACGTCGAAGTAGCGGGGCCGGTAGTCGTGGTCGGCCTGGCGCAGATGGGTGAGCTTGACCGTTTCCCCTTTGGCCGCCACGGCCGCGGCCGGACAATCGCAGTCGGGCCGACAGCCGAGCAGGTCGCAGCACGTCCTGGTGGCCAGCGCCTGCTCATCGGATGCGCCGCTCAGCGCGGCGATCAACGCCCGGGCGGCCGAGTTGGCCAGCCGGATGCGCCGATCCAGCCCGATCACCAGAATGGCGTCGCTCAAGCCATCCAGAATGGCGCAATTGTCCCACGCAGCTAACTGAATCACCTCTTGCATCGTTCCCTCATGTTTTCACGTCTTCACCCTGCGCTCCGTCCCGGCCATTCGCAATAGCGTGTCCGGCCGCAATACTTGCACACGCCGCCCTCGGCCTCCAGCTTCTCGCGCACGCCCTCGAACTCGCCCATCAGGTCATACCACTGATAGGTGCGGCCGATGGTGACGCGCAGCGGCGTCTTCGGCATGTCGAATGCCTGGCGCGCCTTCGACGTGTCGAAATAGAACATCTGCGCCTCCAGCCGCAGCCGGTCACCCGTTAGCGGCACCGGCCCGGACGTCTGCGGCTGGAACAGATCGGTCAGCCCGGCCGAGATCGCCACCAGCCACCGCGGCATGACCTTCAGCTTCATTCCGCAGCCCACGACATCGGCGATGGTCTGATAGAGCTGGAGCAGCGACATGTTCTCGCCGCCGAGGATGTAGCGTTCGCCCACCCGACCCTTGAGCGCGGCCTCGATGTGTCCCTGGGCCGCGTCGCAGATCGGCACGATGTTCTGGCCGCCGGGCGGGATCAACGGCGGCGCGCAGTGCTTGACGACCTCGACGACGATGCCGCTCGAGACCTTGCGGATGTCGCGCGGGCCGATGACGGTGGTGGGATTGACGATGACCGCCGGCAGGCCCTTCTTGACATACTCGAAGACGATCTGCTCGGCCAGATATTTGCTGTGGCCGTAGACGAAGCGCTCGGGCTTGACGTTGAAGGTGAAGGTCTCGTCCACCATCCGGTTCGGGTGGATGCCCATGGCCGCGGTCGAGCTGGTGTGCACCACGCGCTCGACGCGGGCTTGCAGCGCGGCCTCCATGACGTTGCGCGTGCCCTCGACGTTCACCTGATACATCCGCTCGATCCCCTGCCGCCAGTAGTCCACCACGCCGGCCGCGTGAAAGACCACATCAATGCCGCGCATGGCCGGCGGCAGCGATTCGGGGATCAGCACATCGCCGGGGACGAACTCGAAGGGGCCCCCCTCGAGGAGCAGCCGCGAAGCGCCGGGCCGCTCCAGGATGCGCACCTCCCACCCGCGTTCGATCAGGCGCAATGCGATGTTCGAGCCGACGAAACCGGTCCCGCCGGTCACCAAAGCACGCGGCATGGTTGATCTCCTGATTGGCGACGGTCGGCCATAAACCGTAATGCGAAATTCATTGCGCAATCCAACACCGGAACCACGCCAGTTTCTCGCTCAAGGTCACGACCGGGCCCACGACGATCACCGCGGGCGGCCGGATGACGCCCGCGGCGCGCTCGACGATGTCGGCCAGGGTGCCGATGACGACGCATTGGTCGGGGCAGGTGCCGTTGGCGATCAGGGCGACGGGGGTATCGGCCGGCCGGCCGCCGCGGCGCAGCGCAGCGACGATGGCCGGCAGGTTGCCGACCCCCATCAGGAAGACGAGGGTGCCGTCGGCCTGCGCGGCCGCCAGCCGCTCCCATTCCGTTTCCTGTTCGGCGACGGCATCGGCGCGGTGGCCGGTGACGATCGTCACGCCGCCGGCAAGCCCGCGATGGGTGACCGGGATGCCGGCGTAGGCCGGCGCTGCGATCGCGCTGGTGACGCCGGGCACGACCTCGAACGGCACGCCCGCTTCGACCAGCGCGAGCGCCTCTTCGCCCCCGCGGCCGAAGACGAACGGATCGCCCCCCTTCAGGCGGACGACCGTCTTGCCCGCGCGGCCCCTTTCCACCAGCAGCCGGTTGATCTCGGCCTGGGGCAACGTGTGGCGATCGGCCTCCTTGCCCACGTCGATCAGCTCGGCGCCGGGCGGCGCATAGTCCAGGAGCGCGCGATTGGCCAGGCGGTCGTACACCACGACGTCGGCGCGTTGCAGGCACTTCAAGCCGCGCACGGTGATCAGTTCCGGATCGCCCGGCCCCGCGCCGACCAGATAGACGATGCCACATGATGACATGGCGGTTTCCTCTGCTGTGCGTTTACCCGGCGGCCAGCAGCTCTCTCAGCCGCGCCCGGCCGGCCTCCGCGCCGTCGCGCCGGATGATGTCCAACACGTCCGAATCCACCAGCCGGAGCGCGGCCGCCAGGCGCGGCTCGCCCGGCGGGAAGCGGGCGAACAGCTCGGGCCGCAGCTCGGCGAGCAGGTCGGCAAGCACGCCGTATTCGGGCCCGATGGCGGCCTCCAGCCGCTCGCGCAGGCGTCGCGCCAGCGCCGGGCTCGCGCCGCCGGTCGAGATGGCGAGCACGATCTCGCCCCGGCGCACGACGGCCGGCACGATGAAGTTGCTGTGGCCGGGGTCGTCCACGACGTTGACGAGACAACCGCAACGTTCGGCCTCTTCCCACACCGCGCGGTTCACCGCCGGATCGTCGGTGGCCGCGATGGCCAGGAACGCGCCGGCCAGGTCGCCCGGCCGATACGCGCGCGGCACGACCTGGATCTCGCCGGCCGCGGCCCGCTGCTCCAGCTCGGGGACCAGCGCCGGGCTGATCACCGTCACCGCGGCGCCGGCCGCCAGCAGGCCGGCCACCTTGCGCGCGGCCACCGCGCCCCCGCCGACCACCACGCTCCGCCGCGTCGCCAGGCCGATCAGGCTGATGGGATAGGTTTGCATGGCCGGATTTTACCATAACTTGCCGATTTGCGCGATTTCGTCGGCGACTTGCGCGGGCATCGTGTTCGGGCTACAATAGATCGGCGGTTTTGATCTGACATATGGAGGAGCTTACCCTTGAGAACCGATCTTCCAGTTTATATCGTGGACGATGCGATCCCCGACTTCATTGCCTTTTGTCGGCAGCGGGGATTGAACCGCTTCCTGTTGGTGGCCGACACGAACACCTATCCCGCGCTCGGCCAGCGCGCCGAGGCCGCGCTGCGCGGCCAGGGATGGGATGTGCGCACGGCCATCCTGCACGGCGACGACGTGATCGCGGATGCCCGCTACATGATGCAGGTGTTGCTCGCGACCGATGATACCCCGCGCACGTATGTGGCGGTCGGCTCCGGCACCATCACCGACATCTCGCGCTTTCTCAGCCATCGCTCGGCCCAGAAGTTCATCTCGTTGCCCACGGCCGCCTCGGTGGACGGCTTCACATCCATCGGCGCGCCGATCGTGGTGGACGGCGCCAAGATCACCGTGGTGACGCACGGCCCGCTGGCGGTCTTCGCCGATCTGCCCACCCTGTGCGCCGCGCCGCGGCCGATGATCGCGGCCGGCTTCGGCGATCTGATCGCCAAGCTCACCTCGGTGGCCGATTGGGAGCTGGGCCACCTGCTTTGGAACGAGCCGTATGACGCGACCATTGCCCAGCGTTCGCGGAATGCCGCGTGGGCGGCCGTCCACCAGCTCGACGCCATCGCCAATGCCGAATGCGAAGGCGTCAAGACGCTGATGGAGGGCCTGATCGAATCCGGCTTTTGCATGTTGGACTTCGGCGAGACGCGGCCGGCCTCGGGCGCGGAGCACCACATCTCGCACCTGTGGGAGATGATGCTCTTGCGCGAGGGCCGCCATTCGGTCTTGCACGGCGCGAAGGTGGGCGTGGCCGTCATCGTCAGCGCGCAGCGCTACGACGCGATCAAGGCGATGCCGCGGACCGAGGCGGCCGCGCGGCTGGCGGCCGCCCCCCTCCCCGATCGCGCGGCCGATATCGCCGCGATCCGCCAGGCGTTCCCGCACATGGCCGACGAGCTGATCGAGATCCAGGCGCCGTTCCTGAACATGACCGAGGCCCAGTTCAACGCGTTGAAGGCGCAGATCCTGGACCACTGGGACGAAATCCAGCGGATCGCGGCCACCGTGCCGTCGGCCACCGAGGTGACCGGCTGGTTGCGCCGCGTGGGCGGGCCGGTCACGGCCGCAGAGATCTCCTTGAGCGACGACGAGTTCGAGCTCGGGGTGCGTTGCGGCCACTTCTACCGCAACCGCTTCTCGGTCGCGAAGCTGGGGCGGATGTTGGGGTTGGTGTAAGTTGTGCGCCGACCGGCGCATGAGCAACTGGGCCGATGATCCTGGAAGCCATCATCATCCTCGCCTTGATCCTGGTCAACGGCGTGTTCGCCATGTCGGAGATCGCCGTTGTTTCGGCGCGCAAGGCGCGGCTGCAACAGGCGGCCGAAGAGGGGGATGCCCGCGCCCGCAAGGCGCTCGAGCTGGCCGAACGGCCGTCCGACTTCCTGGCGACCGTCCAGGTGGGGATCACGCTGGCGGGCATCCTGGCCGGCGCGTTCGGCGGCGCGACGATCGCCAGGGGGATCGCCGATCTGGTTGCGGCCGTGCCGGGGTTGGCCCGCTACAGCACGGCGATCGGCGTGGCCGCGGTGGTCACGATCATCACCTATCTGTCGCTCGTCCTGGGGGAGCTGGTCCCCAAGCGGCTCGCGTTGACCGATCCCGAACGGCTCGCCGGCCGGGTCGCCGGTCCGATGGCCGGGTTGGCCATCGTGGCCCGGCCGCTCGTCCGCTTTTTGAGTGCCTCCACCGATCTGGTGGTGCGGCTGTTGGGCGTGCGCGGTTCGGCCGAGCCGACGATCACGCCCGAAGAGCTGCGCATCCTGGTGGACCAGGGCCGGCAGAGCGGGGTCTTCGAGGAGGCCGAACAGGACATGATCGAGGGGGTGTTGCGGCTAGACGAGCGCCGCGTGGCCGGCCTGATGACCCCGCGCACGCAGATCGTGTGGATTGACGTGAACGATAGCCCGGACGCCATTCGGGAGAAGGTGGCTGCCAGCCGGCATTCGCGTTTCCCCGTGTGCCAGGGAAGCCTGGAGGAGATCCTGGGCATCGTGCGCACGAAGGATCTGCTCGTGCAGACGCTGGCCTGCCAGCCGCTCGATCTGCGCAGCATCTTGCAGCCGCCGCTGTTCGTGCCCGAGAGCGCGTCGGCTCTGCGCGTGTTGGAGCTGCTCCAGCAGCATCGGCGCCACGTGGCGCTGGTCACCGATGAGTTCGGCAGCATTCAAGGGCTGGTCACGCACAACGACATCCTGGAGGCGGTGGTGGGCGCGTTGCCCGCGCCCGGCCGCACGGCTGAGCCGTCGGCCGTGCGGCGCAGCGACGGTTCCTGGCTGGTGGACGGCCTGATGGACATCGCGACCTTCAAGTCGCTTTTCGAGATCGAAAACGAGGATCTGCCCGACGAAGAGCTGGGCATCTACCAGACCCTGGGCGGCTTTGCCATGCATCAGTTGGATGCCATCCCGAGCGTCGGACAGGCTTTCTCCTGGCGGGACTTTCGGTTCGAGATCGTGGACATGGACGGCCGGCGGGTGGACAAGGTGCTGGTGTATCCGCCGCGCGTAGGGCCGAATTGATTCGGCCCCGCGACATCGCGCCGCGGCGTAGGGCCGAATTAATTCGGCCCCGCGACATCGCGCCACGACGTAGGGCCGAATTAATTCGGCCCTACATATAATTGGGATGAGAGACAACTGTGTTGCACGTGACTTTTCTGTATTATGAAGATTGTCCCTCGCACGATCAGGCGCTGGAGCGCCTGCGGCAGGTGATCGCCGAAGAAGGGATCGAAGCCGAGATCGCCATCGTCAAGGTGGAGACCGACGAACAGGCCGCGGAGCTGGGGTTCGTCGGCTCGCCGACGATCTGGATCGAGGGCCAGGACATCGCGCCGCCGCCTGCCGGCGCGCAACCGGCGCTCACCTGCCGGGCGTATCGTCGCGAGGATGGCCGCATCACGCCGCTGCCGCCGGTCGAGCTGATCCGGCGCGGCCTGCGCGCCGCGGCCGGCCGCTAATCTCTGAAAACGGGCCGCCGGACGTGCCAGGCACCCTCCTAAGTGCCCGGCACGTGCAACGGTGCCGATTTTTCACAAATCACTGCAAGGAGTACGTCCAATGAGCAACCTGAAGATCGGAGATAAAGCCATTGCTTTTGACCTGCCCGGCGTGGACGGCAAGCGCCATGCCCTGGCCGATTACGCGGACAAAGAGGCGGTGGTGGTGATCTTCACCTGCAATCATTGCCCCTACGCGCAGGCGTGGGAAGATCGCCTGATCCAAATCCAGGCCGATTACGCGAGGAAGGGCGTGCAGTTGATCGCCATCAACGCGAACGATGCGGTGAAGTACCCCGCCGACAGCTTCCCGAAGATGCAAGAGCGGGCTGCGGCGAAAGGGTTCAACTTCCCCTACCTGCACGACGAGTCGCAGGAAGTGGCGCGGGCCTATGGCGCGACGCGCACGCCGGAGGTGTTCGTCTTCGACCGGAATCGGACGTTGCGCTATCAGGGGACGGTGGACGACAACTACGAAGATCCGGCCGCCGTCAAGCAGCCGTACCTGCGGCAGGCGCTCGACGCGGTGCTGGCGGGCAAGCCCGCGCCGGTGGCCGAGACCGCGCCGGTAGGCTGCACGATCAAGTGGAAGTAGGGCCGCTTTCATTCGGCCCGACCGTTGTAGGGCCGCATTCATTCGGCCCTACAGCCATTCTCTTCGCCTGAAGTAGATCACCAGCGCCAGGGTGACGATGGCCATCAGGATCAGCGACCAGAAAGAGCCCAGGCTGAAGTCCAGATCGGGGAAGTACTTGAAGTTCTGGCCGTAGAAGCCGGTGATCAGCGCATCGGCCATCAGGATGATCGAGAAGACCGTGAGCACCTTCATGATCTGGTTCAGCCGGTTGCCCTGGAGCGAGAGGTACGAGTCGAGCGCGCTGGAGAGCAGGTCGCGGTAGGTATCTATGTTGTCGGTCACCCGCACGATGTGGTCGTAGACATCCTGGAGGTAGGCGACATCTTCCGCCGCGAAGATGGGCAACTGGCGGCGCAGCAGGACGTTGAGCACGTCCCGCTCGGGCGCGACGATCCGACGCATGGCCAGCAGGTCCTTCTTCAGCCGGAAGATCGTCTCGATGGACCTCTCGTCGAAGCGGATGAAGATCGTATCCTCCAGGTCTTCGGCCCGGTCGGCCACCTGATCCATCAACGGGAAGTAGTCGTCCACCATCGCGTCGAGCAGGGCGTGCACCAGCGCGCTGACGCGGTGGGCCAGCGGGCTCTTCGGCGCGCGCCAGCGCGCCATCGTGGCGGGGATGTGCGGGATCGGACCCTGATGCACCGTCACCAGGTAGTTCGCGCCGATGAACATGTTCACCGGCCGCGCCTCGATGTGATCCTCCTCCGGGTGATAGGCCGCGGCGTAGAAGACGACGAAATAATACGCGCGGCCGAGCGGCGTTTCCTTTTCTTCCCCCTGGGCCGCGTCGGCCGGCCCCAGGGGGATCAACAGCGGTTCCTCAGCGGCTTCCGTCATCACATCGGCCACCCCGTCGCCGTCGAGGTCGCCCGGCACGCCGTATGTGTCGACCTTGGGGCGCTCATGGGAGCGAGTGGCGTCCTCGATCGCCAGGGGGTGGAAGCCGAACTCGCGGCGCAATAGCGCCATGTCCTCCTGGGTCGGATCCTGGATGTCGAGCCAGATGAGATTCTGCGGATCGCTCAGCAGGGCCGCCAGGTTTTCGATCGTCAGCCCGTTTTGAAAGCGGCCATGTTGCGACAGGATCATCGTGCGCATGTGTTGCTATCCTCTGCCGAACGTTTTCAGCGCCCAGGCCACGGCCAGCGCGGCCAGTCCCAGCCAGATGGCGACGATCACCGCGGCCGCCAGCCAACTGGTCGGCCGATCGGTGGCCGCGCGGGCCCGCGCGCGGCAATCGGCCATCACGGCCGGCGGGATCAGCCGCAGCGCCAGCGCCACCCCCAGCGGTACCAGCACCAGATCGTCCAGATAGCCCAGCACCGGCACGAAGTCGGGGATCAGGTCGAGCGGGCTGAACGCGTAGGCCACGACGCACCCCGCGACGATGCGGGCGATCCACGGCGTGCGCGGATCGCGATAGGCCAGGTAGAGCGCGTAGGTCTCGCGCCGGAGCTCGCCGGCGCGTCGGCGTAAGTTGGCGATCATCGGTTCGTGTTGAGCGCGTTGGCGGCTTCGATCACGGCGTTTTCCACCCATCGTTCGAGCGGCCATGTGGGCGCGGCCACCCAGCGCAGCGCCGGGCCGCGCGGGGGCAAGAGCAGCTTGAGCGCGGGGCTATCGGCGATGGCCGCAGCCAGCTCCGCGCTCACCTCGCCGTCCAGGCCGCCGGCGATCAGCATGTCGGCCGGGCCGACGATCAGCGTCGCGCGCGCGGGCGCATCGGCCGGCACGACGGGCGCCGCGGCCGGCAAGGCGTTCAGCAGCGCCATCTGCGCGGCCGCGTTGAGGCCCAGCGGCCAGAGGACGGCGCCGGGGACTCCGGCCGCGAGGCCGGAGATCAGCTTCGCGCCGACCGCGCCGTCCAGGCCGTCTACCACCAGGATGAACGCCGGCCGCGCCGCGACCGGCGTCGGCGGCAGGGCCGCGCGCGCGTATTGCCGCGGGGCCGCGGCCGGCGCCTGCGAGCCGATGGCGGCCGGCGCCTGGACGACAGGAGCGGCCGCGACTGCCGCGGGCATCGACGCGGGCCGGGCTACTGCCGCCGGGCTCCGCTCATCTGTGTGCAGGGTCCACAGGTGGCCGATCAGGGATACCAGGCCGACGAGCGCGACCGGCGCCCAGGTCGCCAGGAGGGTCAGATTGCGGCCGGCCGCCGCGGCGAGGAGGCTCATGCCCAGGCCGAAGAAAAACGCGACGGCCGAGGCCAGGACGACCGTGTACAGGTAGAGCCGGCGCGTCCGCGCCTGGCGCTCTTCGGCGGCCAGAGGGCCGGCGCCGCGACAACGCGTTTGTTGTTGCCACCACAGGGCCCACCAGGCCGGCGCGGCCACCAGCGCGAACGCCGCGGCCCGAACGAAGCGGGCCCGATCGGCAAGCGGCCCCGCGGCCGCGCCCGCCAGGCGCAAGCCCACCCCGGCGATGATCTGCAGGAGCTCGACCAGGCCGACCAGGAACAGGCCGAGCGTAACGGCCGCGGCGCCGTAGAAATAGAAGCGACGCCAGCCGGCGCCGGCCACCTCCTGGCCGAAGTCGCCGTCGGCCACCGCAACCCAACGCAGAAAAGCCCAGAACGCCAGCGCGATCCCCGCGCCGACCGCGTGCTCCGCGGAGCGGAGCGCGGCATCGGCGGGCCGCGGCTGCGTCAACAGGGCGATGAGCAGCAGGATCGCCTGGAGGATCAGCGCGGCCAACGCGGCCATCTGGCCCAGGTAGAGCAGTGCCTTGCGGCCGGCCGCGACGCGTTCGGCGGGCAATGCGCCGCGCTCGGCCAGCCACCAGGCGCCGGCCCATATCCCCGCCGCCGCCAGCCCCGGCCAGAACCACGTCGCGCCGACGCCGGCCGTCAGATCGAGCAGCACGGCAGCAGCCGGCGCCCGGCTCGCGCCGAGCTCCACCAGCCGCCGGCCGAGCATGAGCGCGGCGGCAAGGGCCATCCACAGGCCGCTCAGGGCAATCGCATAAGCCAATGAGCGTGCGCGCATCGCCTCCTCACTTCCAGCGCGTCAAGATCGTCTCGCGCTGAAACAGCGCGGCGCCGAGGTACACCAGCCCGACGTCCGCGACCGCCACCAGGGCCGAAGTGATCCAAAAGGTCGTGCTGTTCAGCAGGATGAGGCCGGCCATCGCGCCGAGGAAGAGCGCCATCAACGGGATGAGCACCAGCGCGGCCAACTGCTCGGCCGCGCGCGGGTCGTTCACCCGGCTGCTGATGATGACCCCCACCATGACGGCCATGATCGTCATCAGGGGCGCCAGGACGAACATGGCCACCAGCCACATCGGATCCACGAAGACGGCGAAGACCCGGTCGCTGGCGGCCAGGAGGCGCGCGGCGACCAGGAACAGCGCGTAGCAGACCCACGTCATGGTGATGCCGGGCACGGCCGCGGCGAATCCCTTCGCCAGGAGCAGCCGGGTCGTGGTGATGGGGGTCGCCAGCAGCGGCTCCAGCGAGCGGCTGACCTTTTCGCCGACGATGCTGTACGACGCGATGGTCACCGGCACCATCAGCGGCATCATCAGGAAGAGCACCAGCATGTTGCTCGCCATCACCGATTGCATCGCCTCCAGCGGCGTCATCCCGGCGAAGATCGGGTTTTTGAGCATCGGCTCGATCTCCTGCATGTCCTGGCTGCTGATGGGCACGCGCGCCATGACGAAGAGCATCACCACCGGAATGGCCAGCATCAGCAGCGGCACAAGGATGACGACGTAGAGCACGAGTTTGTTGCGGACCATGTCGGTCCATTCTTTGCGCACGATGGCCCGAAACTGGCTCATCGGAAGTCTCCCGGATCTAAGACGTGCCAGGCACCTTCCCAGGTGCCTGCACGTAAGGCGCTGCGAGGAGCATCACGGTGCAACCTCCTGGCTCTCTCGCAGCAGGCTCAAGTATACATCTTCGAGCGAATGGCGCAACTCGTTGACGAAGCGGATCTGCGCGCCCTGCGTCACCAGCGCCTGCACGATGGTTGGGTTGCGCAAGGCCGGGTCGTCCAGGCCGATGATCAGCCGATAGCTTTCTTCTCCGCCCCCCTGACCCCCCAAATCTGGGGGGAATGCGGTCTTTCCGCCCCCCTGGCCCCCCAAACCTGGGGGGAATGCGGTCTTTCCGCCCCCCTGACCCCCCAAACCTGGGGGGAATGGAGGGCGAAGCGGGGGCGGGGAATGGAGGCCGGGCGGCAACACGATCACGTCGCGCACGAAGGGCAGCCGGCGCACGAGATCCGCCAGCCGTTCGATCTGCGCCGGGCCTTCCTCCGGGACCGGCGCCAGGTGCACCACCGTCTGGCGGCCGAAGAGCTGGCGGCGCAGCGCGTCGGCCGTGTCCACGGCGATGAGCCGTTGCCGGAAGACGCCGATGCGGTCGCACAAGCGCTCGGCCTCGTCCAGGTTATGGGTGCAGAGGAAGATGGTGCGCCCCTGGCCGCGCAACGTCGCGATGAAGTCGCGCACGATCTTGGCCGCCTCCGGGTCGAGCGCGGCGGTCGGCTCGTCCAGGAAGAGGACCGGCGGCTCGTGCAGCAGCGCGCGGGCGATGGCCAGCTTCTGCTTCATCCCTTTGCTGAGGGCGCCGGCCTCCGCGTCGCGGCGCTCCCACAGCCCGAGCAGGCGCAGGTACTTTTCGATCTGCCCCTTTGCATTCGGCACGCCGTAGAGTTCGGCGAAGATCTCCAGGTTGGCGCGGGCGCTCAGCCGTTCATAGAGGCCCGGCGTCTCCGTCAGGATGCCGACGCGCGCCCGGATCTCCTGGTTGGCGCGGCCCACCTCCAGGCCGTCCACCCACGCCCGGCCGGCAGTCGGCGCGATCAAACAGGCCAACATGCGCACGGTGGTGGTCTTGCCGGCGCCGTTGGGGCCCAGAAAGCCGAACACCTCGCCCCGATGGACTTCAAGGGTGAGGCCGTCCACGGCCCGCACCTCTTTGCCATTGGCCGCAAAGTATTTGCACAGCCCCTCCGTGCGGATCATCATGACCTCCGGCTATTCGTACCGCGATGCTTCGGCCCGCCGCGCCAGCTCTTCGGCCGAGAGCGCGGCCGGGGACAGGTCGGCAGCGGTTGCGGCGGCCGGCCAGGCGAGCCGCGGTTCGCCCTCTTCGGCCGCGGCAGGTTCATCGCGCAATCGCCAGATCAGCCAGAGCGCAAATCCGGCCAATACGGCCACGCCCGCTTCCGCGGCCGCGATCCCCCACGTCTGCATCGCCCAGACGGCCCAGGCGTCCACCAGCGCATGGAAGCCGACAGCGGCCCCCAGATACGCCGCATTGCGGCGGGTGAACGAGCGCATGACGAGCTGCGCCAGGGCGATCTGCACGGCGATCGCGAAAAGCCGCTCGATGCCGGCGACGACGGGCATATACCAGGGGGTGGCCCAATAGGCGGCCTCGGCCGCGCGCGCCTGTTCGGCCAGCTCGGGGGGCACGGTCAGGGCCGCGCCGCCCTGGCTGCGCAACACGAGCATGGTCACGAAGTTGAGCAGCACGATGAGGCCGAAGATGATCGCTTCACCGCCGCCGTGGCCCGCGCCGAACTGAAGGCCGGGCCGCCAGCCGCGGCGGCGCTGGAGGAAGAAGCGCAAAGCGACCCAGCGCGCGCCCTCTTCGCACACGCCGGCGCTGAGTCCCGCGACGAGCGCGAGCGCCGGCAGCGGCCAGAGCGCCACGCCCCGTCCGCCGCCCAGCAGGCCCAGCGCGTAGTTCAGCGGCAGGTGGACCACCTGCGACGCGATGAAGGTCAGCGCGCCCGCGGCGAAGAGGCCCCACCCCATCCCGTAGCGCCGCCGGATCCACCGGCCAAGCGCCAGCGGGAAGAGGATCATGAGGGGCAGTTGGATCAGGATGGTGGCAAGGATGAACGGCATCGCATTCCTCATCGTGGTTACGAAGCGAATCTCGCGCTACGCCTGGCCGCGCAGGATCTGTTCCAGAACGCGGAAATCCACCCGCGAGGTCATGTCGTGGCTCAGCGGCGTCACGCTGATCACGCGATCGCGGACAAACGCCGCGATGTCCGAGTCGGGCTCCAGATGCTCCCAATCTATGTGCACGCCGTAGTCCAGATGCACCCATTCGCTGTGCGGGTCGGCCCGAACTCCCGGCGGCAGGAACACGCGATAGTAGGACTGCCGCGACTGGCGGGTGATGCGCCAGGGCGTCTCGATCGTGGCGTCGGCCGGCACGTCTATTTTGAGCACGTCCACATCGAAGGGGAGCTGCGCGTTCAGCACGGCCAGCGCCAATTGCCGCGTGAAGTGCGCGGCGACGCGCCACTCCACGTCGCCGCCGTGATGGTAATGATAGCGCTTGTCGGTCTCCAGCGAGACGGCCAGCGCCGGGATGCCGAACTCGGCGGCCTGGAGCGCCGCGCCCACCGTGCCCGACGCGGTGACGCATGTGCCGGGGTTCTCGCCGTAGTTGATGCCCGAGATCACCAGATCGGGCCGGCGAGACGCGAGCACGAGCACGGCGTAGGTCACCGCCTGCGCGGGCGAGGCGGTCAGACTGTATCCGGTGAGCTCCTGGCCCTGGATGTTCAGCCGCTCGCGGCCGATCGCGCCGTTGAGCACCGGCGGCGTGCTGCGGCCCATGCCGGTCTGTTGGGTCGCCGGCGCGACGATCAACAGCTCGCCCAGGTCGCCGACCGCCTCGGCCGCGGCGATCAGGCCCGGCGAACGGATGCCATCGTCGTTGGTGAGCAAGATGAGCGGTCGAAGTGAAGTCATGAGATTACTTTGGACCAGACACGTCGGAAGTCAGGAATGTCCTCGGTTTCGTCGTCGAGCAACTTGCGGCCCATCTCGTCGCCGTAGGCCACCAGGCGGTCCATCTGATCGGCCGCGTCCATGCCGAGATCTTCGCGCAGGGTCACCTGGAAGCGCCGGAAATCGAGCTCGGGGAAGAGCGCGCCCACGATGTGCAGTTGTTCGTCGTACGCGGATTGCATGAACGCGCCCAGGAGCGGGTTGAGCCATTCCCAGGGCCAGAACTTCGTCGCCTGGCCGGGGCGCAGGCCGGTCGGATAGTGGCCGGTGCCGAAGCTGAGCAGGGTCGTCTCGGCGGGATCCCAGCCCAGGCAACGGGTCGCCTCGAACGCGGCGATGTAGCAGGGGTTGGCGTATGCGCCGACGCCGCCGTCCACGTAGCGTCCCTCGACCGGCGGGAAGAAGGTGGGCACCGAGGAGGAGGCCAGCACGGCGCGGGTGACGGGCCAATCGGCATATTCCGGCTTCCACGGCTTGATGAAGCGCGTGCGGTTCTCGACCAGGTCGTACGCGGTGATGACCACATCGGTCGGCGGGTCGGACGCCCAAAAATCGCCCATCGTCTTGTCGCCGATCTGCGCCTTCAGCGCGGCCTCGATGGGGTCGAGCGGATAGCGGTACTTGCAGATCAGCCACAGCCGGCTGCGCAGCGTCTTGCGGAAGATCACCTTGCCGAGGGTGACGTACAGCTCGTGCATCTGGTTGGCCGTCAGCCCGGCGCCGATGCCGGCCGAGATGATCGAGCCGGTAGATGTGCCGGCCGCCAGCCGGAAGATATCGTGCACCGGCCGGCCCAGGTGCTGCTCCAGGATGCTCAGGGCGCGGGTGACGATCACCCCGCGGATGCCGCCGCCGTCAATGGCGATGGCTACGTTCTTGCGAAAAGGCTTCATGATGCACTCTCCTCTTCTTTGTCAGGTGGGCCGCCGACCGTCGGCAGCCGATCATCGCGATGGCGCGGCCGCCGCAGAGAGGTGCGGCCGAGCGCGGCCGTTATCCCCAATAACACCACGACCGCGGCCAGCGTCGCCAGGGAAACCGCCTTGGCGGCCGCGCGCAGCGGCGTATCCTCGAAGCGCAGGAGGATGTACCCCTGGCCCGGCGGCACCGGCACCACGACGCGCGCCAGGGGGCCATCTTCGCGGCGCACTTCCAGCCTTTGCACGGGCCGGCCGTGCTTGCCGTCCAGCAGATAGGCGTTCCAGCCCGGATACCAGAACAGGTTGAACGTGATGGACTGATCCGGCGCTTCGGCATAGTACCAGATCAGCTCGTGGTGGCTTCCCATCTCCTCGGCGTTCACCGCCAGCGTCTTGTTCTGGGGGATGCGGCTGTAGTCGGCCCGCGTGACCACCGACCGGCCGGCCACCCATTCGTCGGCCAGCGGCGACCAGTTGGGGATGTGTTGCGGATCCACCCACGCCGTGACCCCGGTCATTTCGTCGCTGGTGCGCTGGAAACGCATCAGCGCGGCCATCGAAACCGGGCCCTGCTCCTTCGTCGGCTCGCGCATCTCCACCTTGTAGTACGCCGCGCTGCTCAGGAGCAACAGGCCGGCCAACAGAAACGCGGGCCACAACGGCTCGCCTCCCGACGCCCGACGCTTGACGTTTGACGAACCATCTTCGGCCACCAGCGTCCCCGGCAAGATGCTCAGCGGCACGATCGCCAGCATCAGGTAGCGCCAGGGGAATTGCGCGTAGCGCACCGGCGGCAGATAGCGCCAGAGCGGCGCCGCGAAGTTGAGGGTGAGGAAGATGGTCACACCGGCCCAGCCGGCCCAGAACCAGATCTCGCGACGTTGGCCGGCCGGCCGGCGATGGGCCAGCGCCACGGCGATCAGCGAGAGCAACGCGGCAGCCGCGCCCAATTGGAAGCTCATTCCGCCCTGCGCGGCGTCGTTGGGCCCCGGATGGCTGATCCCGAAGCCCCAGGAGGGATCGAAGAGCTGGAAGAAATAGACGAAGTGCTGAAACGGGTCGTAATACTTGCCGAACCATTGGGTTTGATTGATATAACGCTGTTCGATCAGCGCCGGCACGAAGAACGCCGCGCTGAGTCCCAGCCCCAACACGGCTCCCAGCAGGGGCGGCAGGCCACGGCGCAGCGCGAAGTCCAGGGGCCGGAACGGCCCGGCCGTTCGGCGCTTCTCGTCCAGCCCGGCCCAGATCAAGAGCGCCAGCACGTAGGCGGCCAGTCCGGGCGTGAAGATCAGCGCGACCAGGTTGCTCGTCCACATGATCGCGGCATAGGCGAACGCGGCGGCGATGACCGCGGTCACGCGCGGGCGAAGCGTGGCCGCGCGGAAGGCCCATAACGCCAGCGGCAGGAAGGCCAGCGCCACCGACTCGGCCACGGCGGCCCGCACATAGGTATCCACCAGGTGATAGGGGATGCTCATGTATGCCACGGCCGCCACCAGGCCCGCGTTGCGTCCCAGCCATGACCGCACGAAGCCGTACATCGCCAGCCCCGAGCCGAGGATCGAGAGCGCCAGGACGGTCTTGACGCTGTCCTCGAAGCCCAGCCGCAGGAAATGGTGCAACAGCTCGCCGACGAAGGTGGCAAGCGGTGCGTAGACGATCCAGAACGGATAGCCGTAGCCGAAGGCCCAATCGGGCCCCCAGGCGGGCAACCAGATGCCGTCCTGCACCGCCTTATCGTACTCGAAGATGAAATAGACGGCGTGGCGGGCATCGTGCGCGCCCCAGAAGTAGCCGGGCTGGAGCAGCGGCGAGATGACGACCAGCCCGAAGAGCAGGATCAGGACGAGATAGAAGGCCGATGGCCGGCCGTTCGTGATGCGTTGTGCGTCATTTGTCATGCGTCGTTGGCCTCTTTGAGAATGGATTTCGCCTCATGGTTGGATGGTCACCTTGTCGTCGGCGCCGGCGCGCAGGCGCTCGCCGGTTTGCCACAGATACCATCCCAGGTAGATGCGATAGTCCCCGCCGGCCGGCGCGCCGGGCTTGAGGGTGGCATGATACGCATCGGCCACGATCTGGCCGGGCCGCCAGCGGGTGGTAGGCAACTGATTGTCCAAGGGCATGGTGTCCTGTTGGCCCTGAAGCTGGCCGGTCGGGTCGGTCAGGTGCAGGAACACCGTGTAATCGCGTTCCAGCGGCCGCAGCGCCTGCCACCGCACCGTCACGCTGATCGTCGCGCCGGCCTGCAGGACGGGCCCGGCGGCTCCGCGCGGGGGGATGATCGTCGGCACGGCTTCGAGCAGGGCGATTTCGTTGTCGCCGAAGATCGCGAGCGGCGCATCGGCCGGTGCGACCGCCGCCGGCGCGGGCCGGATCTGATCGTATGAGCTGAGCAGGGTCAAAGTCAACGCGCACGCGACCACAACCGGCGTCGCGTGATCGCGGCGGTCGGCGGGCAGTTGCGCGAGCAGCGCCCGCGCGCCGGCTCCGGCCAGCCACGCCAGCCACGGCCCCGCCAACAACAGCAACTGCCACGGGTAGGTCAGCGTGCCCTGCAGGAAGGGCAACAGCCGCCAGATGGCCGCGGCCGGGGTGGACGACAGAAAGGCGAGGAGGAAGAGGACGAGAAGGTGGAACGCGGGGCGTGACACGTGAAACGTCAAACGTGAAACGTGAGCACCTGGCACGTGAGCACGCATCACCACTCCCAGGGCGGCCAGACCACACGCGACCAGCCCCAACTGGAAGACGGGCCGATCGGTTGGACCGTTGCCGCCGGCCAGCAGGAGCAGATGGGGGGAGATGAGATGGTCGAGGAAGTCGGTGTAGGTCTTGCCGACCAGGCCGTGCCGAAGGATCACCGGCAACAGCCCAGCGAAGCCGAGCGCCAGCCCGACCGCCACCTCTCCCCCGGCCCCTCCCCTGCGAAGGGAGGGGCGCCTTTCTCCCCCTTCCCTGGTAGGGAAGGGGGCCGGGGGGTTAGGTCCAACCTCTCCCCCGACCCCTCCCCTGCGAAGGGAGGGGCGCACCTCTCCCCCTTCCCTCGTAGGGAAGGGGGCCGGGGGGTTAGGTACCACCTCTCCCCCGACCCCTCCCCTATGAGGGGAGGGGCGCCTTTCTCCCCCTTCCCTGGTAGGGAAGGGGGTCGGGGGGTTAGGTGTTCCCGCCGACAAGAGGAGAACATACCCCGCCAGTATTGCCGCGAACCAGAGCGCCAGTCCGGCCTGCGTCCAGACCAGGGCCGCCACGCCCAGGATCAGCGCGGCCGCGACGAGGCGCCTGCCGCCCGTCCGTCCTGCCAGGCCGGCATCGGCCGGCCGCGCCATGGCCCGGTCGGCCGCCCACAACACCCACGGCATGGCGGCCAGGAAGATCGCCTCGGCCAGCGCGCCCCGGACGTAGACCGTCGCCAGGCCGACCGGCCACAGCGCGTAGATGCCCGCCGCGACCACGGCCGGCCATTCGCCCAGCGTCCGCCGCGCCCAGCCGTACATGCCGACCGCGCCGGCCATCAGCCCCACGGCCAGGGCCCAGCGCACGGCCGCGGCCGCCGAGCCCGCGAACGCGCGGAAGATCAGCGCCAACCGGTACGGCAGCGCGCCCTCTCCCCGCAACAGATCGAACGGCTGTCCCACCGTGGGCGCCCAGCCGACCGCCGGCAGATTGCGCGCCAGGTCGGCCAGGTTGAAGATGGGCCGGAAGCCATGCTCCAGCTCGAAGTAGCCGGGATAGGCGAGCGCGGCCCACGCGAAGACGGAGATCACGAACGCCAGAACAAGCGTGGTTCGACGAGCAACGTTCACCGGATGACCTCGACCGTCATGCCTCATGCGATCTCGCGCAGGCACTCCAGGCAGTAATCTACCTCTTCGCGCGTGTTGTAGTGCGCCAGGCCGGCGCGCACGACGCCGCCCGTCTCCTCCAGCCCCAGCCGCTCGGTGACGGCCAGCGCGTAGAAGTTGCCGTCCCACACGTAGATGCCGCGGCGGGCCAGATGTTCGGCCACCTGGCGCGGGGTATGGCCCGCCAGGCGGAACGCGGCCGTAGGGGTGCGTCGGTCGAAGCGGTCGAAGTCGCGGATGCCGTAGAAGCTGAGGCCGGGGATGGCAAGCAGGCCGGCCACGAAGTGCTCGAACAGCGGCCGCTCGTAGGCCTGGATGGCGGCCATCGCCTGCTTCAGCGCCAGCCGACGGCCCGCGAAGCCGGGGAAGCGGTCGGCGAACGCCGCGCCGAATTCCTCGCCCAGTTCGGCCAGGTACTCGATGGCCGCCAACACGCCGGCCTGCGCTTCGTGGCTCTGGGTGCCGGTCTCGAATTTGTCGGGCGGCAGGTTGCCGGCCGGCCGTACCTTGTAGGCGCGCAACCGCTCGAGCAGCTCGTAGCGGCCCCAGGCCACGCCGGAATGCGGGCCGAAGAACTTGTAGGGGGAACAGACCAGGAAGTCGCAGCCGAGCGCCTGCACATCAATCGGGCCGTGCGGTGCGTAGTGCACCGCGTCCACCCACAGCCACGCGCCGACGCTGTGCGCCATCTCCGCGATGCGGCCGATCGGGTTGACCGTGCCCACCGCGTTGGAGGCGTAGCCCACCGCTACCAGCCGCGTGCGCGGGGTGAGCTGGCGGGCCAGGTCGTCCAGGCGCAACGTGCAGTCGGCCGGATCGAAGTCCACCTCTTTGATCACCGCGCCGCGCTCGGCCAGGGCCTGCCACGGCGCGCGGTTGGCGTCGTGATCGAGCCGCGTGATCACGATCTCATCTCCCTCGCGCAGCTCGCGGCCGATGGCACGGCTCAGCGCGAAGGTGAGGGTGGTCATGTTGGGGCCGAAAATGATCTCATCGGCCGAGGCCGCGTTCAGGAAGTCGGCCATGGCTTGATGCGCGGCGCGCAGGATGGCGTCGCTCTCCCGGCTGGTGCGGAACGCGCCGCCGTGATTGGCGTTGGTGCGCGCCAGATAGCGGCTCATGGCGTCTATCACGCGCTGCGGCACCTGCGTGCCGCCCGGCCCATCGAAAAAGACGGCCGGTCGGCCGGCATCTTCCTGGGCCAGGGCCGGAAACTGACTGCGGACGGGCGAAAGGTCTGGCGCAAACATTGCAGAAATCCTCGGATGATGGGTGTCGTAATGAACCGGCGCGCGGCGGGTCACCTGTCGCTTGAATCGGATCACCTTTTCATCTTAATGGCTTTTGCGCAGGAAAGCAAACCGCAGATAGATGCAAGTGATGGTTTTCGTGGGGCAATGAAAGGTGTGTTATACTTTTGAAGGGTAGGGATGGAGAAGATCTACGAGAGAGGAGTGCTATGGCATCTCAAGTCCGTCTTTTCATCAGCGGCGGGCCCGATCAGGAGCCGGCGCGCGAGTTGCTGGGCCAGGCGTTGGCCGAGTTTCCGATCAACGTCGGCTGGGTCATCAAGCGCACGCCCGATGTGGATTCGGTCGCCGAGAGCCATCTGTTCCTCTTGCTGTTCGGCGCCGATATCACCGCGCCGGTGGGCCTGGAGCTGTATTGGGCCCGACGCACCGAGAAGCCGATCTTTGCCTATCGGATGGAGGTGAATCGCACGCCCGCGGGCCAGGTCTTCATCCAGGAGAACATGGGGCTGGATTGGCGGCGCTGTCGCGATCTGACGGCGCTGCGCCGGCATGTGATGGCCGACCTGGGTCGCTTTCTGTTGAACAATGTCGAGCGCTACGGGATCACGGTGTTCGAAGTGGAGCGGCTGCGCGCGTTCATCGCCGCGCAGGAGAAGGCGGCCGGCCAGCCGGCGGAAGAGGTGCCCGCGCCGAAGCCGGCCGGCGCGGGCGGCGGCGGCGTGATCCTGGCGCCCGGCAAGGACGAGCCGGCCGGCGCCCGTCTGATCGGCGAGCGCGGCTGAAGGAGCGGCAGTGGCAGAGAGTGCGATCGATCCTTCCATCGCCAACGATTACGCCGAGCGCGGTCGGGCGCTCCTGGCGGCCGGCCAGGACGCGGCCGCGCTGGAGGCGTTTCAGCGCGCCGCCTGGATGGCGCCGGATGACCCGCGGATGCATTGGGCGGTTGCCAACGTGCTCTGGCGGCTGGGCCGGGGCGAAGAGGCGGTGGCCAGCTACCTGCGCGTGATCGAGCTGTTGCCCGATGAGGCGGCCCCGCGTTGCAACCTGGCCGAGCTTTATGCGGTGCTCGGCCGGCTGCAGGATGCCCAGCTTCAGCTTCTCAATGCCAGGGCCTTCGCGCCCGACGATCCGCACCTCCACCTGGCCGACACGGTGGTCTATCTGGCGCGGCGTCGGCCGCAAGCTGCAGAGCGAGCAGCGCGGGCGGCCGTGGAGAGCGGCGTTTTGCCCAAGTTCGCGTATCTGGGCCTGGGCGACGCGCTGCTGGCGCAGGGCCGGGGCGCCGAGGCGCTCGAAGCGTACCGCGCGGCCCGGCGCCATGCCGCGCCGCCCGATCTGTTGATGATGCGCCAGGATCTGACGTGGCTGGCGACCGTGTATCCCGACCTGCCGGAGCCGGCGTACCGACAAGCATTGGCGCTTTTTGAAAAGTAAGGTTGGTGCGTAGGATGGTCGGTCCACACACGTTTCGCTCTCTCGCCGCGCTGGCGCGCCGCATCCTGATCGGGCTCCGTCCCGTCGGCGCAGATCCGCATTGGCTCCTGATGCTCGTCTTCCTGCTGCCGGCCGCGTTGCCGTTGGCCGCGCCGGGCTATTTCTTCAACGCGCACGACGGCCATCACAGCGTCTTCTGGCTGGTGGAGTTCGACGCCGCGCTGCGCGACGCCGCGCCGTGGCCGATCTGGGCGCCGGATCATGTGCTCGGCTTCGGCTATCCGCTCTGGCTGGTCTACGCGCCGCTGGCCTACTACGTGGCCGAGGCGTTCCATTGGCTTGGGTTGGGCTTTGTGGCCGCGGTCAAGGCCGCGTGGACGCTCTGGTTCGTCGTCGGCGCGACGGGCATCTACCGGCTGGCGCGGCGCTGGTGGGGCGCGCCGGCCGCGCTGATCGCGGGGCTGATCTATACCTACGCGCCCTATCACCTGGTGGATATCTACGTGCGCGCGGCCTACGCCGAGTTCGCCGCGCTGGCGCTGGCGCCGTGGACGCTGCTCGGACTGGTGTATCTGTGGGATCGGCCCGGGCCGCGGCGCGCCGCCGCGGCCGCGCTGGCGTTGGCCGCGCTCTTGCTGACGCATACCATGGCGCCGGCGGTCCTCATGCCGTTGATCGTCGGCTGGCCGGCCTGGAAGATATTGGAGGCGCGTGCGCGCCGGCCGGCCGATATGCGGCGCGCGCTCGGATGGACGGGAGTCGCGTTCGGCCTGGGGATCGGCATGGCGCTCATCTTCTGGTTGCCGGCGCTGCTGGAGCGGCGCTACATCCAGGAGGCGAGCTGGCTGCGAGGCACCTACGATTACACGCGCCATTTCGTCTATCCCGGCCAGCTCTTCGGCACGTTCTGGGGCTTCGGCTTTTCGGTGCCCGGGCCCGGAGACGGCATGAGCTTTGCCCTGGGCGTGATGCCGTGGATTGCGGCGAGCGTCGCGGCGGCTGCGGCGCTGGGGATGGCGCGGCCGACGCTGCGGATACATCGCTCCGAGGCGCTCTTCTTTGCCCTGGCCACCGCGGCGGCTCTCTTCATCATGACGCCGGCCGCGGCGCCGGGATGGGCCGCGTTTCCGTTGGCCGCCAGCATCCAGTTCCCCTGGCGCTTCCTGGCCGTCACGACCATTACCCTGGCGCTGCTGGCGGCCGCGGCCGTGCATTGGCTCGACGAGCAGTCGTCGGGTTCCGGGCCGTTCGTCTATCTGCTGGCCCTCCTGATCGTTGCGGCAAGCTTCCCGTACACCCGGCCCGAGCTGGTGCCGGTGCGCCCTGCGGACGAAAGCCCGCTGGCAATCGTCGAGTTCGAGGCGAAGTATCCCGACATGCGCGGCATGACCGGCTTCGCGCAGCGACATCCGAGCGAGGCCACGTCGCCCCTGATCGCGCAATACACCGCGGGCGAGCCGTTGCGTCGGGCCGCGATCATCGCGGGGAGCGGCGAGGTGCTCGCACAGTCGGCCGCGGCCAATTCGGCGTGGGCGCGCGTGCGGGCCGATGGCCCGGTGCGGCTGCGCTTCTACACGAATTACTTCCCGGGCTGGCGGGCCACGGTGGACGGCCGGCCGGCCGAGATCGCGCCGGATGCGCCCGACGGCCTGATCGGGTTGGATCTGCCGGCCGGCGAGCATGAGGTGCGGCTGCGGTTTGCCCCGACGCCGGTACGGCGGATCGGCATGGGCCTGTCGGCGGCCGCGGCGCTGGGCGTTGGCGTGCTGTTCATTTGCCCGCGACGGCGGGCCGGTGTACAATCGGCTGCACGATGAACGAATCCGATTCGACTGCGTCCGTGTCCGTCTACGGTCGCGAACGCGTTTGTCCGCATTGCGGCGCGCGGGTGGCCCAGAAAGCAGAAACCTGTTTCTTCTGCGGTGGCTTGCTGGTCGTCGCCCCGCGCCGGCGTCGCTCCTTTCCCTGGCCCGATCTGATCCTGTTCGCTTTCATCGTCGGGGTGTTGGCCGTGTGGTGGTTCTACGCGCCGACCGCTCCGGTCAAGGAGCGCTTCGATCAGACCGTGACGGCCGCGGCCACCGCGGCGCGTCCGGCCGTCGCGCGGCCGCTGCGCACGACCGTGGAGCCAACCGCCACCCCTTCGCCGACTGCGACGCCCCAGCCGACCCCCACGCCCGTGCCGACGCCGATCCGCCATATCGTCGCCGCGGGCGAATCGTTCGGCATCATCGGGGACAAGTACGGCTTCACGGCAAAGGAGATCGCCGAGGCGAACGGCATGACGGTCAACGACATGATCCATCCGGGCCAGGAGCTGATCATCCCGGCGCCCAAGGATGGCAGCGCGCCCCTGCCCACGCCCACGCCGACCGGCGGCACGCTCCTTTACACCGTCCGGGCTGGCGACACGCTCAGCGAAATCGCCGAGCGCTTCGACTCGCGGCTGGAGTGGATCCTGGAGGCGAACAAGCGCAAGCTGACCGACATGCTCCGGCCGGGCGACCAACTGCTGATCCCCCTGAGCAGCCACACGCCGACGCCGACCCCTTCGCCCACCCCGACGGTCACTCCCGTGCCGTCCCCCACTTCGGAGCGGGTGTTGCGGCCGCCGGCCTTGCTTGCGCCGGCGCACAACGCCATCCTGTCGGCCGGCGAGGAGGCGATCTTGCGCTGGGCCGCGTCCGCGGTGTTGGCCAGGGATCAGTGGTATGTGGTCACGGTGCGGCCGCTGGACTCCGACGCGTACATCGCGCCGCATTGGACGAAGAGCACCCAGTGGCGGTTCCCGCCGGAGTATCGCGATCCGGGCCGCGAGGTGACGCGCTTCTCCTGGCAGGTGCAGGTGTTCGTCGGCGAGCCGGGCCGAGACGACGGCCGGCCGATCAGTCCGCCGAGCGAGGAGCGCGTGTTCGGGTGGGCGAGATAGGGATTAGGGATTGGGGATTGGGGATTGGGGAGTAGGAAGTGGATGGTTTGCGGAAGATGCCGTACAGGTTCAGGTTCCCCTCGTGGCCGTCGGCGCGGAAGTGCGCTTCCGGCGTCAGGCCGGCTGCTTCGGCCAGATCGCGCAGATCGGCCTCGTCTATGGCCGCGCAATAGCGCAGGCCGGCCGCACCTTCGCCCCAGGCGAGCAGATAATCTTCCGGTTCCACGTCCTCCGGCCGGATGCCGGCCCTCTCCCACGGCAGGATGCGCGCGCGCAGTCGGGCCGCGGTGAGGAACTGCCAGGTCGAGATCACCAGGACGCCGGCCGGCCGCAACAGGTCGGCGCACGCGGCGATGAGCCGCAGGCGATGCGCCCGGCCCGGAATGTGATGCAATACGGCGAGCGCGGCCACCGCGTCCCATTGCGCCCGGCCCAGTTCATCGGCCAGGGGGAGCGGCGTCGCCAGGTCGAGCGCCACCAGCTCCGCGCGGCGGAAGTCGGCGCGGATGGCGGAGTAGCGCCGCGCGTTCTCCGCGGCGATGGCGAGCAGCGCGTCGCTGCTGTCCGCGCCGAGATAGCGGCCGCGCCAGCCCCGTTCGGCCAGGAAGCCGAGCAGCCGGCCGTTGCCGCAACCCAGGTCCGCGATGTTGGTGGCCGGCCGAAGATACGGTAAAATGCGCTCGAAGCCGGGAGGCCAGCTCCGCCGCGTGCGGGCGAAGTCGTCGGCGAATCGGGCGTAGAAGCGGCGGTTCAGGTCGAGGAGCGCCGCGCAGGTTTCGACATTCATGGAAGGCGTCCGCGACGAGGATTCGACGCAAGCCGGAGGCTTGCGTTACGGTTACGGTGGTTGGCGGTTGTGCGCATGATGGAAGATGTCCGTGCCGAGATGTCTGTTGGTCGCGCTGCGAGCGCATGGCGGCCGCGCGGCCGCGATTTCGACGCGCTCCAACATCGGGACGCGCTGCTCGCGATCTTCGCCGCGGTGCGCGAGGCCGCCGAATGGGATCAGGACGCGCTATTGCGCATCTTAGCACGTTACGGCCGGGACGGCAAGAGCTCGGCATCCGGCTACTTCTCCAAGATCGAGCTGGTCACCGGCTATCGGCAGTTGACCGCGGCGGGCCTCTTGCCCTTCGAGCGCCATGTATTGCGCCGGTTGCAGATGAAGCCGGTGCGCACCTCATCGGGCGTGACGCCCGTGACGGTGCTCACCGAGCCGGCCGGGTGCCCGGGCCGATGCATCTTCTGCCCGGACGCCGAGGGGATGCCCAAGAGCTACCTGCCCGACGAGCCGGGCGCCCGCCGCGCCGCGCAGTGCGGCTTCGACCCCTATCTGCAGGTGCGCACCCGGCTGGAGACGTTCCAGGCGATGGGCCACCCGGCCGACAAGGTCGAGCTGTTGATCCTGGGCGGCACCTGGAGCGCGTACTCGCGGCGGTATCGCGAGTGGTTCGTGACGCGTTGTCTGGACGCGCTGAACGAAGAGCCGGCCCGGCCGATCCCTTCCGATTCGACGGCCATTCAGGCCAACGCGCCCGCTGCCGGCGGGGAAAACCTGGCCGCCGAAGCTGCCCCGTTGCCCGGTGAGGCGGCCGCCTGGGCACGTGGACACCTGAGCACTTTATCTCAGGCGCAAGCCCGCAACGAGACGGCCGGCCACCGCAACGTCGGCCTGGTGATCGAAACGCGGCCCGACTGGGTGACGCCCGACGAGATCGTGCACCTGCGCCGGCTGGGGGTGACGAAGGTGCAACTCGGCGTGCAGAGCCTGGACGACCGCATCCTGGCGCTCAATCAGCGCGGGCACGATGTGGCGACGGTGCGCCGGGCGGTGGGCCTGTTGCGCGCGGCCGGCTTCAAGCTGCACCTGCACTGGATGCCCAACCTCTATGGCGCCACGCCCGAAACGGACCGGGCCGATTTTGCGCGGCTGTGGACCGACCCCGCGCTGCGGCCCGACGAGCTGAAGATCTACCCCTGTTCGATCATCGCGGGCACCGAGCTGTACCGGCTCTGGCAGGCGGGCGAATATCGGCCCTACACCGAGGAGGAGCTGGTGGACCTGGTGGCCGACTGCAAGGCGACCATCCCGCCCTATTGCCGCGTGAATCGCGTCTTTCGAGACATCCCCGCGGACGACATCGTGGCCGGGGTCAAGAGCTCGAACCTGCGCCAGCTCGTGCATCGGCGGATGGCCGAACGGGGCCAGAGGTGCCGGTGCATCCGTTGTCGCGAGGTGCGCGGCGAGGCGGTGGACGAAGAGGACCTGCGCCTGGTCGTCCATGCCTACGAGACGGCCGGCAGCCAGGAGCAATTCCTGAGCTACGAGACCGCCGGGGGCCGCCTGGCCGGCTTCCTGCGGCTCTCGTTGCCCCTGCGCGACGGACGCGCTGCCGCGACCGAACCGGTGGCCGCGGTCTGGGAGGCCATGCCCGAGATCGCCGGCGCCGCGCTGATCCGCGAGGTGCATGTCTACGGCCCGGCGCTGGAGATCGGCGCGGAGAGCGCGGGCGAGGCGCAACACCTGGGCCTGGGCCGGCGCCTGATCGCAGAGGCGAAGGCGCGCGCGGCCGCGGCCGGCTTCGACCGGCTCGCGGTCATCTCGGCCATCGGCACGCGACGCTACTACGAACGCCTCGGCTTCGGCCGCGGAGAGCTTTACATGATCGCTCCGTTGTGAGGGGCATCGGGCAACGGCTGCTCACGAATGAGGCCACGAATGCACGGATTTCCGGTTGTCGTTAGCGGGAAGAAATGGCGCGTTGCGTTGGGCCTGGGCCTGATCGCTGCTCTGGCCGCCGGCCTGCGCTTCTGGCGGCTCGACGCGGTCCCGCCGGGCTTCCACTACGACGAGGCCTACGAGGCGCTGGAAGCCTGGCGGGTGATCACGCAGCCGGGCTATCATCCGATCTTCTTTCCCGGCAACTTCGGCGTCGAGCCGATGTTCATCTACCTGACCAGCCTGGCGTTCCGGCTGTTCGGCGAGACGCCGGCCGTCATGCGCGGGGTGGCGGCGCTGATCGGCACGCTGACGGTGCCGGCGTTGTTCGGCCTGGGCCGCGAGCTGGCGCTGAACGATCGGCGCTTTCCGATGGCCGCGGCGTGGCTGGCGGCGCTGGCGCTGGCGATCATGCGCTGGCACATCACTTTCAGCCGGGTGGGGATCGAGCCGATCCTGGTGCCGCTCTTCCTCGTGTTGTTGCTTTGGGCGTTCTGGCGCGCGCAGCGCACCGGAAGCCTGGTCGCCTGGGCCGCGGCCGGTGCGGTGGCCGGCGCGGGCGTGTACATCTATCCGGCCGCGCGGCTGTTGCCGGTCTTGCTCGGCGCCCTTTCGTTGCTGGCGTTGGTTATTGCGCGCGGCCGCTCCGCGTTGCGCGCCGTATGGCGCGGGCTGCTCGTCGCCTGGCTGGCGGCCGGCCTGGTGGCCCTGCCGATGGCCTGGAACTGGCTCCAACATCCCGATCAGTTGCTGTTGCGCAGCAGCCAGATCGCCGTCGGCGCGGGGGATGCCACGCGCGGCACGCCTCTGCAAAATCTGCTGGCGAGCCTGGGGATGTTCAGCGTGCGCGGCGATCGCGATCCGCGCAGCAATGTGCCCGGCATGCCGGCGTTCGATCCGCTGATCAGCGTGCCGTTCATGATCGGCGTGGGGCTGGCGCTCTGGCGCGGGAAGCGGCCCGTCTTCGCCAGCCTGGTGTTGGCGCTGCTGTTCATGCTGGTGCCCACGGTCTTCAGCGAGCACGCGCCGCACTTCCGCCGCGCGGTCGGCGCGACGCCGGTGGCCGCGCTGCTGATCGGCCTGGGGGCGACGGCCATCCTGGGCCGGCGCACCGATGCCGCGCCGGCGACCGCATATGTGCCCCGGCCGTTGGCCGCCGGCGGCTGGGAGCCGGCCGCGCTGGCCGGGCAGATGGATCGGCTGCGCTGGTGGGGCCGCGTGGTGGCCGTGGCCGCGATCTTGTTCGGCAGCGCGGCCCACAGCGCGCTCGCCTACTTCGACGTGTGGGGCCGGAGCAACGCGCTGTTCTATGCTTACGACGAGGGACTGTGGGAGATCGGCCGGTATGTGCTGGAGCTGAAGGACGACACGGGCGTCCTCCTTTCGCCCCGGCCCGCAACCGACATGACCCTGGCATTTGCCTGGCGCAACGGTCCGCCGGTGCGGCGCTTCGACGGCCGTCACGCCTTCATTGCGCCGCCGGGCGAACGGCCCGCCACTTACATCATCATAGATCACGAGGATTTTCGCGGGGCCTTGCTCCTGCGCGATCTGTATCCCGAAGCCCGGCTCGCGCACACGTTTCACGATCGGCACGGCAGGCGCTATGCGCGCGCCTTTCGGGTGGAGCGGCCCGATCGCATCGCCCGGCGGCCGCAAACGCCGCTGGACGGCCGTTGGCCCGGCATCCGTCTGATCGGCTACGACATAGATAAACGGAGCTTCGCGCCCGGAGAGAAGATCTTCCTGCAGCTCTGGTGGCGGGCCGAAGCCGCGGCCCTGGCCGATTGGACCGTGTTCACCCACGTGCTCGGCCCGCCGAAGGCCGATGGGAGCATCGTCTGGGCCGGGCTGGACGCTCCGCCGGGCCAGGGCAGCGCGCGTACACCCACCTGGGCCGTCGGCGACCTGATCCTCGACGAGTATCAGATCGCGCTGCCGACCGAGATGCCGGCCGGCGAATATCGGATCGAGGTGGGGTTCTACATGCCCCAAGAGGGCGGCCGTCGGCTGGCGATGTCGCAGCCGGCCGGTCAGGACTATTTCATCGTCGGAGCCGTACAGGTGCGATGAGGGGCGCAGCGCCGGCCGCGGGCGACTATCGGGAGCTTCTGGCGCGCTATGGCCGTTCGCACTGGTGGATCGTCGGCATGCGCCGGATCGTCTGGGCGTTGTTGGGGCAACCGACCGGCCGCATGTTGGACATCGGTTGCGGCCCGGGGTGGCTGGTGGCCGAACACCCGGCCGGGGCGTGGGTCGTCGGCCTGGACCTCGATCTGCGGTTCGCGCAGGCGCGGCCGGTGGTGATGGGCGATGCGCGGCGATTGCCCTTTGCCGACCGGACGTTTGCGGTCGTGACGCTGTTGGACGTGCTCGAACAGGCGCACGTGGACCCGCCGAGCACCCTGGCCGAGGCGCGGCGGGTGATGGCACCGGGGGGATGTCTGTTGGTGCGGGTGCCGGCGCATCCGGCGCTCTACGGCCCGCACGATCGGTTTTGGGGCGGCGCCCGGCGCTATACGCGGCAGGCGCTGGGCGATCTGATCGGCCGCGCCGGCTTCGTCGTCCGCCGGATGACTTATGCCAACAGCCTGTTGTTTCTGACCGGCGCGGCCGCCCGGTTGGCGGCCCGATGGGGGTGGGGGGATGGCAACGATCTGCGCCCCTTGCCCGCGGGGCTCAATGCCGCGTTGACGGCCGTGCTGACCGGCGAGGCCCGCTGGTTGCGCGCGCACGACCTGCCGATGGGCCTCTCTCTGTTCTGTCTGGCCGAAGCGGAGGAGCATGGACCGACCACTTTCGCTCACCGTCGTCCTGCCGACTTACAATGAACGCGACAACATCGGCCTTTTGATCGAGGGCATCTTGCGGCATGTGCGGCCGCCGGTGCAGGTGCTGGTGGTGGACGACGATTCGCCCGATGGCACCTGGCAGGTCGTCGAGGAGATCGCGGCGCGCGACCCGCGCGTCCGCCTGTTGCGGCGGACGACCGAGCGCGGGCTCACGTCGGCCATTTGGGCGGGCATCCGGGCGGCCGACACCGACGCGGTGTCGTGGATGGATTGCGACCTGGCGATGCCGCCGGAGGCGATCCCCGAGCTGCTGGCGCGGCTCGAGGCCGGCGCCGACCTGGCCGTCGGCTCGCGCTACGTGCGCGGGGGCCGGGACGTGGGCCACAGCCTGATGGCGCGGGCCTTTTCGGTGACGATCAATCTGTTTGCGATGTTGTTGTTGGGCCGCCGTGTGCGCGATTACACCAGCGGCTTCATTGCGGCGCGCCGCGCGATCTTCGCCGTGGAACCGGACGCCGGTCCAAACCGCCTCACGTTGCGGGGCGACTACGGGGA
>DAOTZV010000067.1:0-2018 GCA_034434235.1 Anaerolineae bacterium | reverse complement strand
TGACCGCCTCTTCCGGGAAGCGCCACTGCCCGCCCACGCGCAGCGCCGGCAGCTCGCCGTCCTTCACCATCTTGTAGATGGTGACGCGGTCGAGCTGGAGCAGGTCTACCAGTTCGCGGGTGGTGAGCAGTTTTGCGGGCATGGCTGGCCTCTGGTGGGAAATACAAACCCATAATACACCAAATCTGGATGCCTGTCAAGTAGTTTTTTATTAGATTTTATAATTTATGATAATCTCTTGCTCACAAAAGACCGCCCGACTTTTAGGAAGTCGGGCGGTCGGCTGAGAACCTGCGGTCAACCCGCTATGTGTTTGCTCAGTTGCATGCCTCGAAGGCCGGCAGATGGCTGTTCAGCGAGGCCGCCTGCAGGTTGGCGAAGACCCGCAGGATGTCGGCGTTGTCCACCGACGGCTTGAGCTGGTCGTACAGCGCCGCGTCCGCGATCTCGGCGTCCACGCCGGTCTGGCAGGCGTCGGCCACGGTGGCCCAGGTGGGCGTGGTCGTCAGGCCGGGGTTGGCCGGCACGGGCAGGCCGTATTGGGTGAAGAGCCGGGCCAGCGCGTTCACGTGCTGCTGCTCGGAGCGCGCGATCTGGCTGAACGGATAGATGTTCCCGAACTGGGCGATCGCCGCCTGATAGGTGTTCAGCGCGCCGTACTCCTCGTTGATGGCCTCGGTCAGCGCCGCGACCTCGACCGCGTCCAACGGGGCCAACGCCGTGCCCCCATACGTCCCCGTCACGGGAGCCGCCGTCCGGCCGGTCGGCCCGCCGTAGCGGTCCAGCGTAGCGGCCGAGGCCGCCCCCGTCAACGTCCCGATCAACAAGCCACCGGCGACCAGCGCCGTCCCAACGATCTTCGCGAGTTTGCTGTGCTTGAGGTTCATGGTATCTCTCCTTGTGTTCTTGAGTATGTGCGTTGTGTGCTTTCTTGCGTGCCGGGCGCTTCCGAAGCGCCCCTGGCACGTGCCTGTCAGCTCATCAACTTACGCCCTGAGTATAGCAAGCGGGGTTGAAGGAATCGTGAAGGGCATGTGCGAAAGCGGTGAAGCGATCCGTTTGAGTTATAAATGACATTGTGTCCCTATTGACATTTTGCACATATGGTGCTATACTTAATCTCGACAGACTCAGGAATGAGGAGGCAAACATCATGCCGAGAGGACGATGGGGACGGGGCGGAGGCTTCGGCGGCGCGGCGTGTCCGCGGCGCATCAGCCGTTTCCTGGAGCCGTGCCTGCTATTGCTGTTGCGCGAGGACGCCACCCACGGTTACAACTTGCTGGAATCGCTGCGCCAGTTCGGCTTCGCGCCGGGCACGGTGGATGCCAGCGTGGTCTACCGCATCCTGCGCGAGATGGAGGAGGCGGGGTGGGTGAGTTCGCAGTGGGACACGGCGGGCTCCGGCCCGCCGCGGCGGGTGTACAGCGTGACGGCCGACGGCGAGGAGTATCTGGCCGCGTGGATCGCCGACCTGCGCAGCACGCGCGATGAGATTGACCGGTTCATCGAAATGTACGCGCGCCAGGGGCAAGCGAAGGCCTCGGATGAACACGGATAAGCGGATAGCAGCCGGAGGAAAAGGCGATGTATCGGGTGAATGAAACAACCTGCAGCGGCTGCGGCGATTGCGTGACGGCCTGCCCTGCTGGGGCGATTGCGCTCACAAACGGCCGGGCACACATTGACGAAGCGCTCTGCGTCGCATGTGGCAGCTGTGCGGATGCGTGTCCGCGGGGCGCCATTACCATGATCGTCGCATCGGACGGCGCGCGGGCAGCAAGCGAACCGGAACGTCCGACGGCCGTTGTGCCCGTTGTGCCTGTGGCGGCCGCGGCGGCCGGGGGGCTACGCGCGCGGCCGGACGTCGAGCTTCTGCCCGCCGAGCCTCGCGGCGGCCGCATCTGGCCGCTGGTGGGCGGTGCGCTCGTGTGGGCCGCGCGCGAGCTGCTGCCGGAGGTGCTCGAGGCGTTGCGAGCCTCCCGCGGGACGATCTCGTCGGCGACCGGCAACAGGCT
>DAOTZV010000066.1:0-14249 GCA_034434235.1 Anaerolineae bacterium | reverse complement strand
CGCGTCGGCGCAGGCCGACGCCCGGCCGCAGGCTCCTTAGCCGCGACCTCGGTCGCCCCACAAGGCCCGCCGCGACCGCGGTCGCCCCAACCAACGATGCCGCCCGACATTGCGCCTTTGGCGGTTTTATGTTATAGTTGATTCAGGCTCTGAACTGGCCAGAGACACGGAAAATCCATCTCCGTGTCTCTGTTGTTTGTTTGGGGAGCGAACGTGACGGCATACATATTTGTCACCGGCGGCGTGGTCAGCGGCCTGGGCAAAGGGGTGACCGCCGCGTCGGTCGGCCGGCTGCTCAAGAGCCGGGGCCTGCGCGTCTCGATCCAAAAGCTCGACCCATACCTGAACGTGGATCCGGGCACGATGTCGCCCTATCAGCACGGCGAGGTATTCGTCACCGACGACGGCGCGGAGACCGATCTGGACCTGGGACACTACGAGCGCTTCGTAGACGAAAGCCTGGCGCGCATCAACAACATCACGGCCGGGCAGATCATCAGTCGGGTGCTCAACCGCGAACGTCGCGGCGATTTCCTGGGCGGTACCATCCAGGTGATCCCGCACGTCACCAACGAGACCAAGCTCAGCATCATGGAAGCGGCCCGGCTCAACCACGCCGACGTGTTGATCGTCGAAGTGGGCGGCACGGTCGGCGACATGGAGGGCCAGGCGTTCCTGGAGGCGATCCGCCAGATGCGCAAGGACGTGGGGCGACAGAACACGCTGTACATCCACGTCACGCTGTTGCCCTACATCTCCGGCAGCAACGAGCTGAAGACCAAGCCCACCCAACACAGCGTGCGCGAGCTGCGCGGCATCGGCATCCAGCCCGACATGATCGTGTGTCGCACCGACCACCCGATGAGCGACAGCGTGCGGGACAAGATCTCGCTCTTCACCGACGTCGAGCCGCGCGCAGTGGTGCCGGCCTACACCGTCCCGAGCATATACGAGGTGCCGCTGATGCTGGAGGCGGCCGGCGTGGGCGACTTCATCGCCGAGCGGCTCAGCCTGCCGGCGGCCGCGCCCGACCTGAGCGAATGGCGCGCGCTCGTCGCGCAGATCCGCAAGGCCAAGCCGACCCTGCGCGTGGCGCTGGTGGGCAAATACGTCGAGCTGGAAGATGCCTACATGAGCGTGCGCGAGGCGCTGCGCCACGCGGCCTGGAGCCTGGATCGCGACGTGGAGATAGATTGGATCGCGGCGGAGCTGCTGGAAAAGCCGGGCGGCATCGAACGCCTGGCCGATGCCCAGGCCATCCTGGTGCCGGGCGGCTTCGGCGAGCGCGGGATCGAAGGCAAGATCGCGGCCGCGCGCTATGCTCGCGAGAAGCGCATCCCCTATCTCGGCCTGTGCCTGGGCATGCAGGTGATGTGCATCGAGTTCGCCCGCCACGTGTTGGGTTTGCCCGATGCCAACAGCACCGAGTTCAACCCGAAGACGCCCGATCCCATCATCAGCCTGATGGCCGACCAACAGGGGATCGAGGCGATGGGCGGCACGATGCGACTGGGCCTGTGGCCGTGCGTCCTCCAGCCCGACACCCATGCGGCGCGGGCCTACGGTTCGACAGGCACGATCCAGGAACGCCATCGCCATCGCTGGGAGTTCAACAATCGCTACCGCGCGGCGGCAAGCGCGGCCGGCCTGGTCTTCAGCGGCCTGTCGCCCGACGGCCGGCTGGTGGAGATCGCCGAGCTGTCGCCGGAGCTCCATCCCTGGATGCTCGGCACGCAATTCCATCCGGAGTTCCGTTCGCGGCCCAACCGGCCGCATCCGCTCTTCAAAGCATTTTTGCGGGCGGCATTGAAAGGAGAGGAGTAGAGATGTCTGGACATTCGAAATGGGCTACGATCAAACGCCAGAAGGGGGCCAACGATGCCCGCCGCGGCCAGCTCTTCACCAAGCTGGCGCGCGAGATCGCTCTGGCCGCGCGCGAGGGCCCTGATCCCAACTTCAACTTCAAGCTGCGCCTGGTGGTGGAAAAGGCGCGGGCGTCGAACATGCCCAAGGAGAACATCGAGCGCGCCATCAAGCGCGGCGCGGGCATCGGCGATGAAGGGGCCGCGTTGGAAGAGGTCACTTACGAAGGGTACGGGCCGCACGGCGTGGCGCTCTTGTTGCAGGCGGTGACCGACAACCGCAACCGCACCGTCTCGGAGATCCGGCGGGCGCTCACCCGCGGGGGCGGCAACCTGGGCGAGTCGGGCAGCGTGAGCTGGCTCTTCGACGCGAAGGGATACATCACCCTCCCGGCCGACGGCCTCGACCAGGATAAGGTGTTCGAGCTGGCGTTGGAAGCCGGGGCCGAAGACGTGCAGTTCGGCGAAGACCTGATCGAGATCTACACCGATCCCGCCGACCTGCAGAAGGTGCGCCAGGCGTTCGTGGACGCCCACTACAAGATCGAGAACGCAGAAGTGACCATGGTCCCCAAGACTTACGTCTCGCTCGGCCCGGCCGAAACGCTCCAGGTCATGAACCTGATCGAGACCCTGGAAGATCTCGACGACGTGTCCAAGGTCTATTCCAACCTGGACATCACGGAAGAAGCGCTGGCGCAGGTGGCGGCATAGGTCGGCGGCGTGATCGTCTTGGGCATTGATCCGGGCACGGCGACGACCGGCTACGGGGTGGTCGAAGAGGCCGCGGACGGAGAAGCGCGGCTGGTGCGTTGCGGCGTCATCGAGACGCCGGCGACTACGGAGATGCCGCAACGCCTGCTGACGATCCATCAACAGGTGGCCGCGTTGATCGCCCAGGCGCGGCCCGCGGCCATCGCCATCGAGGAGCTCTTCTTCAAGCGCAATGTAACGACCGCGCTCACCGTCGGCCAGGCGCGCGGGGTGGTGTTGCTGGCGGCCGCGCAAGCCGGCGTGCCGGTCTTCGAGTACAAGCCGGCCGAGGTGAAGCAGGCCCTGGTGGGCTACGGCAACGCCGACAAGCAACAGATCCAGGAGATGGTGCGCATGTTGCTCGATCTGCCGGCCGTTCCCCGGCCCGATGACGCCGCGGATGCCGTGGCGGTAGCGGTCTGTCATCTGCACAGCCAACGCCTGCGCCGTTTGATGGACGAACAGACATGATCGCATCGGTCGAAGGCCGGGTGACGGCGGTCGCTAAAGATGCCCTGGTCGTGGAGGTGGGGGGCGTCGGCCTGCGCGTCCTTTGTCCGCAGCCGACCCTGGCGGCCGCCCGGCCGGGCGAGCCGATCTACCTGCACACCCATCTGGTCGTGCGCGAGAACGAGCTGGCCTTGATCGGCTTTGCCAGCGCCGAAGAGCTCGACCTGTTCGAGAAGCTGATCGGCGTCTCGGGGGTGGGGCCGCGGCTGGCGCTGGCCCTCCTCTCGGCGATGGCGCCCGACGCGCTGCGGCTGGCGATCGGCCAGGAGCAGGCCGACCTGTTGGGCCGCGTGCCCGGCATCGGCAAGAAGACCGCGCAGAAGATCGTGCTGGAGCTGAAGGACAAGGTCGGCCCGGCCGGCGTGACCGAGGGCCTGGCCGCGCTCACCGAGGCCGACGCGGCCGTGATAGATGCCTTGACGGCCCTGGGCTACAGTATCGTCGAGGCGCAGCGGGCGGTGCAAAGCCTGCCGCGCGACGTGGTGGATGTCGAGGAGCGGCTGCGCCGGGCGCTCGCCTCGTTCGGCGCGTAGGTCACGCCGATGGCCGACGCACGCCCGCCCGCCCCGATCACCAGCGCGAGCAACCCGCGCATCGTGGCCGCGCGCAAGCTGCGGCTGCGCAAATATCGCCAGGAAGAACGGCTGTTCCTGGTGGAAGGCCTGCAGATCCTCCACATGGCGCTGGATGCCGGCGCGGCCGCGCGCGAGGTCTTCTATTGCGAGGAGCAGTTCGTCGGCAGCGAAGCGCCGGCCCTCCTGGAGCGGTTCCGCCGCGGGGGTGCGGCCTTGTACCGCGTGGCCCCGCGCGTCATGGAGACGCTCTCCGAGCGCGAAGAGCCGCAGGGCATCGTCGCGACGTTTCCCATCCCGACCGTCTCGCCGGCCTCCCTCAAGCTCACCGGCCGCGAGCTGGTGATCGTGGTGGATCGGCTACAAGACCCCGGCAACCTGGGCACGCTGATCCGCACGGCCGACGCGGTCGCCGCGGCCGGCCTCATCCTCATCGAGCCGTGCGTAGATCCCTACGATCCGAAGACCGTGCGCGGAAGCATGGGCTCGCTGTTCAACCTGCCGGTGATCGGCGTGCGCGATGTGCCCGCGCTGTTCGCCTGGCTGAAGGCGCGCGGCCTGCGGCCGGTGGGCGCGGATCCGCACCTGGGCGAGCTGTGGGGTGCGGGCCTCTGGTCGGGCGGGGTGGCGCTGGTGCTGGGCAACGAGGCGCGCGGCCTTTCGGCCGACGTGGCGGCACACATCTCCGCGTGGGTGCGGCTGCCCATCGTGGGCAAGGCCGAATCGCTGAACGTGGCGGTAGCGGGCGGGGTGTTGATGTATCTCTGGTTGCGCGAAGCACAAAGTCGCGAGGGAAGCTAACGATGGACCTATCCATGTTCAGCCTGGAAGGCAAGACCGCATTGGTGACGGGCGGCAACAGCGGCATCGGCCTGGGGATCGCCCGCGGACTGGTCAAGGCCGGCGCGCGCGTGGCCATCGCCGGCCGCAGCGAGGCGAAGTGCGCGGATGCGTTGGTCGAACTGCGCGCCATCGCCGGCAAAGATGCGGCCGTGGCCCTCACGTGCGACCTGGCCGACACCGACTCCATCCCGGCCTTCTTCGATGCCGCGGCGGCCGCGCTCGGCGGGGTGGACATCCTGGTCAACAGCGCGGGGATCACCTATCGCAGTCGCGCCGACCTGGTGCCGCTGGCCGAGTACGACCGCGTGTTGCGCGTCAACCTCACCGCGCCTTACGTCCTTTCGCAGTGCTTCGCGCGGGCGCGCATCGCGGCCGGCTTGCCCGGCAGCATCATCATGATCGCCTCGCTGATGAGCGAGGCCTCGCGGCCCACCACGTCGGCCTATACCGTCAGCAAGGGAGGCATCCGCCAGCTTGTGCGCGCCCTGGCGGTGGACTGGGCGCCGTTCGGCATTCGGGTCAACGGCATCGGCCCGGGCTTCGTCCGCACCCCGCTGAACCAGGTGTTGGTGGACAATCCCGAATTCGACGCCTGGGTGAAGCGCCGCGCGCCGCTCGGCCGCTGGGGCACGCCCGAAGATTTCGAGGGGGTGGCGGTCTTCCTGGCCTCCGACGCCGCGCGCTTCATGACCGGCCAGATCGTGTACGTGGACGGCGGCTGGCTGGCGACGTTCTGAACACACCCGACCGGCCGCACGCCGTGGGCGCACGCCGTGCGCCCCTACAGGAGGGTGGCCGGCGCCAGGCTCCAGCTCTGCAGCCGCGTGTGCAGCGCCAGGAGATCGAGCCGCAGGTCGGGATGGTGCGGCGGCCAGGTGGGCAGCTTGTCGTAGATGCCCGCCTGCGCCAGGCCGGCCGCGACGTCCGGCTCGGCCGGCGCGGGCGCCAGCTCGACCACCGCGACGTCGTGCGCGGCATCCCACGCCAGGAGCGTGGCGGCGCACGCCTTGAGCATCACGCCCGGGCCGATGGGCAGCTCATCGAGCAGCACCGCGGAGGGCAGGCGGCCCGTCGCACCGATCTGATCGGCCAGGTCGCGACACAGGTCCACGAAGGCCCTCCGACTCATCAGGAGCGACCGGGGCAGGTCGGCGGCCGGTTCGGCCGGCCCCAACACCGGCCGGGCGAGCAGGAACGCCGGCGGCCCGGCCGTCGCGCGGCGCACGACCGCCCGCGCAAGCAGGTCGAGCGCGGTAGCGGCCGAGACCCATCGGCCCGCGCTCTCCAGCGGGTAGCCGGCCGCGATCCCCTCATATGACCGCACCGCTTCGGCCAGCTTCGACAGCGCGCGCCAGGCCACCGGGCCGCCCTCCTCCGCGAAGAGGCGGTTCAGCCGCCGCGTCGAGATGATCTCCACGCCGGGCAGCTCTCGCACCGCGGCGATCATGCGCCGCAGGTTGCGCAGCGCGGTCGCATATTCCTCGTCGCTGCGCCGCGGGGCAAACCTGAATTGTTCCGGCGGCGTATTTTCCCCGCGAAAGAAGTTGAGCACATCCCAGAAGACCGTATAGCGGAGCCGGGTGGGATGGGCGCAGAAAAGGCCCAGACATGCGAGGCCGCGACGCTCCGCCTCGGCGATGCGCGCAAGCAGGTCGGGCAACGCGGCCTCGAACGCGGCATCGTCGCAGTACGCGGTCTCGCCGCCCCGAATGCCGAAGTACTCGCCGTAACAGAGCTGGCCTGCGAACCAACACGCCGCGCCGTCGCCGGCCCGCACGTGCGCATAGACGTTGGCCGGAATGCCGAGCCGTCGCGTGGCGGCCGGGATCTGCGGCGCCCAGCTCGAGCCGCTCGTGGCCCACGAGGATGGATACTGGCCGAAGAGCCGGGCCAGATCGGCGGCGCCCGGCCCTTCCTGGCGCAGCGCCTCCTCCACGCCGTCGTCCCAGCCCTTGTCGGCCAGGTATTCGGAGACGGTCGGATGGACGGAGTGATGGTCGGTGTGAAGCCCCACGTCGTGCTGCGCCACGGCTGCGATCACGTCCCGGCGGCCGCGGCGCTCCCACAGCCGCGCCTTCTCGCCCACGACATACAGCGAGGCGACCAGGCCGTCGTCGGCGAGCATCTGCGCGATGTCGCGCGGAATGTCGTCGGAATCGGGATGGACCAGGTCTTCGACATCGAAGCAGAGGTAGACGTACATGCGCTGATGGCTCCTCACTCGGCCTCTATCTCGGCCGGGCTCTTGACCTGGATCTCCGGCACGCCCCGGTAGAGGCGAATGCGGCCGGTGACGCAGATCGTCTTGTTGCGATAGGCCTGCTCCGGCGGCGGGTCGAAGTTGGCCCGATCTGCCGTGCGCAAGCCTCCGGCTTGCATGCCGGTAACACAAGCCGGAGGCTTGTGTTACCGGCGATAGACCGCCTCGCGCAGGCCCTTGATGTAGCCGATGGCAAACAGCCGGCCGATGGAGGAATAGGCCGGGTTGTCGTTCGAATCGCCTTCCATCGTCGGCACATGATCGGGCCGCAACACGCCCTCATAGCCGATGTCGCGATAGGCTTCCATGCACGCCAGCATGTCGGTCTGTCCGTCGTCGTGGAACGTCTCGACGAACTTCTCGGGCGTGCCGCGCACATCGCGGAAGTGGACGAAGAAGATCTTGCCCTGCCGGCCGAAGCGGCGGATCACGGTCGGCAGGTCGGGGCCGGCCGGATCGCAACACATCAGCGCGAAGTTGCCCTGGCAGAGGGCGATGCCGTTGACCGGGCTGGGATAGAGATCGAGCAGCCGCTGGTAGTTCTCGATGCTGCGCATGATCCGCCCCAGCCCGCGCACCCCGGAGAGGGGCGGATCATCGGGATGCATCGCCAGCTTGACGCCCGCTTCTTCGGCCACCGGCACGACCGCCTTCAAGAAATACTCCAGGTTGGCCCAGAGCTGTTCCTCGGTCACGATCCCGTACTCGGTCAGCGGCGCGTCGCGCAGCAGGTCGAGATCGAAGCTGGTCGCCAGCGCGCCCCCGCGCGTCGGGGTGGTGGTGGACGTGCGCAGCCAGTTGAAGACGGGCATCCACTCGTAGCACCAGACCGGAATGCCCAGCCGGCCCATGTTGCGGATCAGGTCGCACACGGCTTCGATCTGCTCGTCGCGGCCGGGAAGCCCCAACTTGATCTTGTCCATCGGCGGCCGGCTCTCCAGCACCTCGAAGCGGAAGCCGCCATCCTCGTAGGCCGTCTTCAGCCGCAAGAGCGCCATGTAGCTCCACGGCAGCTCTTCCTTCGGCACGTTCAGCCCACGGCTGAAATCCATCACGCCGACCACGTGATCCACCCCGCACTGCTTGACAAGCCGCCAGAGCGGAGTGGGCCTGGGCGGCAAGACTTCGGCGATCTTGATCATGATGCCCCCTTCACGCAAACGCCGGCAGCCAATCGCCGTGCGCCTCGATCAGATCGTCCACCAGATGCCAGATCTGGTCGAGATCCAGCTCGGCGGCGGTGTGCGGATCGAGCATGGCGGCGTGGTAGATGTACTCGCGCTTGCCGGTGAGCGCGGCCTCGACCGTCAGCGCCTGGACGTTGATGTTGGTCTGGCAGAGCGCGGCCAGTTGCGGCGGCAACGGCCCCACCCGCACCGGTTGCAGGCCGTTCTTGTCCACCAGCACGGGCACTTCGACGCAACATCCCTGCGGCAGGTTGTCGATCAGGCCATAGTTGAGCACGTTGCCGTAGACCACGCGCGGAACGCCCGTCTCCATGCTGTGGATGATGCCGGAGCCGTACTCGTGGCTGCGGCGCACGCGGCCGGCGTCGAACTCGGCCGCCTCGTGCAACACCATCTCGATGAAGCGCGGGGTGAGATATGGATTGCTCGCGGCCTTGGCCTCCATCATCGCCCGCAGCTCGTCCATGCTCGCCTCCGGATGGTCTATCTTGTGTTGCAGGAACTCCCAGCCGGCCAGTTGGATCTCGCAGCGGCGGATGTACTCGTCGAGCGGTATGTTGAACTTCTCGATCAGGTCGGGCCGGTCGCGCTTGATGAACCACGGCACGTACTCGGCAAAGTGCTCCGACGATTCGGTGACGAAGTAGCCCAGGCGCATGAACGCCTCGTAGCGCACCCGATTCCAGTCGGGCACGCGGCCCTCGGCCACCACCTGGCGGAGCCGCGGGTAGAGGTCTTCGACGCCGTCGGCGGTCTTGCGCTCGAACTTGAGATAGAACGCCATGTGATTGATGCCGGCCGCGACGTAGTTGATCTCCTCGATGGGGACGCCGATGTCGTGCGCCAACTGCTCGGCCGTGCCCTGCACGCTGTGACACAGGCCCACCGTCTTGATCCGCGTGGCCCGGTTGATCGCCCAGGTGTTCATGGCCATCGGGTTGACATAGTTCAAGAGGGTGACGTTTGGGCACAGCTCGGCCATGTCCCGGCACATGTCCAGGAAGACCGGGATGGTGCGCAGCGCGCGCATGATCCCGCCGATGCCCAGGGTATCGGCGATGGTCTGGCGAAGGCCGTATTTCTTGGGCACCTCGAAGTCAATCACCGTGCCGGGCTTGTAGCCGGCCACCTGGAACATGGCGATGGCGTAATCCGCGCCGTCGAGCGCAGCGCGGCGGTCGAGGGTGGCTTCGATCTTCGGATGCGCGTTCAACGCCTGGGCGATGCGGCCCGCGACGACCTGCGTCGTGCGCAGGCGTTCCGGGGCGATGTCGTGCAGCGCGATGGTCGAATCGGCCAGTTCGGGATAGCTCAGGATGTCGCCGAGCAGGTTCCTGGCAAAGACGGTGCTGCCGGCGCCGATGAACGTGATCTTTGGCATGAGTAAATCCTCCATTTTGATACTGTATGGCGAAATTTATTTCGCCATACAGGTAATAAGGCGAAATGAATTTCGCCACACAGATAACAAAGCGAAATGAATTTCGCTTTACGGATAATAAGGCGAAATGAATTTCGCCTTACAGTACGTTTACCTCTGCGGCGAGATGAACGGACGCACGGCCGGCGTGGGCGTGGGCACGGGCCGCGGGCCGACGCCGGTCGCCGGCGCGCTGCCCGCCACCGGCGCGCCCGGCCGGACGACCCGGTAGATGGTGACCACGCCGTTGGTGTAGACCGGCCTGAGATAGCCCTGTTGGGCCAACACATCGAACTTCGCCAGGCCGGCCGGATTGTAGTAGGCCCGCTCCAGCTCGCCGACGATGATGTAACTTACGCCGTAGTAGTTGAGCAACTTCTGCGCCCGCGCCAGATCGAGCGTGTCGTAGATCTCGCGCACATCGGCCACGCGACGGTCAATGGCCGTGCCCGGCACCACGCTGCGCTGTTGCTTCTGATGCCAGTTCCAGCCTTGCACGGTCGGCAGGCCGGTGTAGATGCTGAAGCGGCTGCCCCAGCGATACTCGGGCGTCTGCGCCTCCAGGATCACCGGCGAGCCTTCGACGTTGCGGAGCAACCACAGGATGGCGTCCTTGTCCTGATCCAGCCGCAGCTCCCGGTTGTTGTCGAAGTACTTCGCCCGATCCATGTAGGCCATGCCGTCGAGCCCACGCGGCGACGCCTCGGCCGAAAAGCGATCGCGGATCTTGGCCGGCGCGGCGGTGACGGGGAAGAGCATGACCCCGGCAAAGAGCACGCCGGTCACGCCCCACGCCAGCCGGCGCCAGTCGGGCCGCCAGGTCATGGCGCGGGCGGCCCACGATGCCAGGCCGAACGCCGTCGCCACGCCGAACAGCACCCACGCCTGCATGTAGAACTTGAACACCGTGTTCATCCGGCCGATGTCGTCCTTCTGGCGCACCACCTCCACCCCCATCGTGATCGCCAGCGCCAGGCCGAACAGCAAGAGCGCCAGCCGCCGCGCCGGAGGCAGATCGCGGCCCAGCGCCAGAACCCCGGCCATCGCCGCCAACGGCACGGCCACAAGCCACACGTGGAGCTTGAAAAGCCACCCGCCGAGCATCAGCACGATGGCCGCCGCCGCGATCGCCGGCAGCAGATTGTCGAGCCAGGCGGGCCGTCGGCGCTCGCGCGCCTGGACGATCCACTCGCTGATCAGGTAGATGACCGTCAACGCCAGGAAGAAGCCCCAAACGGTGATGTAATCGGCCAGGGTCGTGGTCTTCTCCCGCCAGAGCTGGAGGCCGGCGTAGGCGGTGGCGTAATAGCGGGTGTACGGGTAGAACGCCAGGCTGCTGACGGCCACCAGGATCACCATGCGCCAGATCACGGCGACCGCCGCGCGCAACAGGAACGCCAGGCGCGCATCCAACGCGGCCGGGAAAGGCAACGCCAATCGCCGGCTCGCCTCCAGCACGCCGACCGCGGCCAGGCTCACCAACAGATAGGTCGGGAAGTCCCACGTGTTCGTCGCCCGCAGCGCACCCACCACCAGGCCCATCAACAGCAGGAGCCACAGCTCGCGCCGCGCGATATGCCAGGGAGAGGGTTCGGGGGTTGGGGTTCGGGGGTTGGGGGTTGGCGAAGGCGCTCCCATACCCAATCCCCAATATCCGTTCCTCGCCAAAGCCGCGGCCACCGCCAGCGCCAACAGCGTCAGCGGCAGGGCGATCATGTGCGCGTGCAGGTCGGCGTAGGTGAAGGTGAAGAAGGGCATCTCGTTGATCGTGTCCGGGATGATGCGCGACGGGTTCCAGAACCACCAGTCGTTCGGGAAGTTCAGCGGCTGCTTGCCCGCCAGCCACGCCACCATGCCGTCCAACACGCGAGCCAGCTTGCCCAAGCCCAGCGTGCTCTGCACCTCCAGGGTCGAGCGCGCGGCGAACTGATCGAGCAGCAGCTTGACCGTGCCGAAGTTGCCGACGATCGTCACGAAGAAGACGGCCGCCAGGCCCGCGAACAACGAGCCGATGCGCAGCCCTTCGTAAGGCGCCTCCTCGTCGGGGAACTCCGTGGCCGGATCGCCGTCGGCCAGGTTGAAGGCCGCCGCGAACGCGCCGACGCCGGTCAACGCGAAGAGGGTCGGCACGATCAGGTTGTACGCCACCCAGGGCACGATGCCGATCAGCTTGACCAACGTGCCGACGATGACGAAACCGAAGTAGTAGTAGTTCATGAAGCCGCCCGCCTGCCACGGATCGAGCGGCGGGAAGATCGTCGAGCGGATGACCGCGTTCAGGTAGGCGAAGTCCATCGGCTTCTCACCCCCGCGGGCCGGATGCCACAGGTCGGGGTTGCCCATGCGGATCAGCAGGAAGAGGACGAACATCGCCAGGAAGATCGCTTCCTGGGTCAACAGCAGCGCGCGCCGGCTGCGGACGAACTCCACCAGGGCCGCGCGGCGGCGCCAGGCCACCGCGGCCGCCGCGCCGATCAGCACGCCGAGCATCAGCGCGATCCACCAGCGCCGATAGGGCGCCAGCCTGAGGGCCGGGCCGAGCCAGCTCAACCACGCCAGCAGCAGGATGCCGAGCGTCTTGCTGATGCCATAGCCGCGGTCGGCCAGGCCGCGCAGGATCACGAACGCGAGCGGGAACGCGATCAGGCCGAGCAGCTCGATCAACACCAGCCAGCCGAAGACCGAGAGGACGGGCGACCGGTTGAGCAGCGCGCCTTCATCGAAGATCTCCCGCCAGGTGCCGCCGGCCTGCTGGAGGGCCGCCTCGGCCGGCGTGAAGCGCAACGCGGTCGGCGCGGCGCTCACCTGCTTCGGCCACATCTGGATCACGTGCTCCAGGTCAATCGGGTCGAAGTAGGAGCGCGCCAGCGCCTCGCTGTAGGCCGGGGTCTTCGCGAAGATGTACACCTCCGGGTGGTCGTAGACGCTGAATGCCTCCTCTGCCCACGTGTCGTTGAACTGGATGCCGAAGATCGTCGGGAAGGAGGTGAAGTGCGCTACCTGCTGGAAGCCGAGCTGGCCCGAGAAGAGCAACTTGTAGTAAAGCGTGGTCATCGGGTAGCGCATCGGCAGCCGCGGGATCGAGCCCCAAAGCCGATTGGAGGAGAGCACGATATAGTCGGCCTCGTTGAGCCACCTGTAGAGCAACTCGCGCTTTTCGGGCGTGTCCTCCATGTACATCTGCATGCTGCCGTCGCTCGACGTGGAGAGCCCCCGATAGCCCCAACTGCCGAAGCCGTCCTTGCCGTCAATGCGAAACGGCAGGCCGTCGTCCCAATGCTCGTTGGCGATCACCTTGCCCGGCGGGATGTTGGCATAGATCCAGCGCGAAGCCGTGACCCGGCTCAGCGGCCGGCGATAGATCGCCAGGAACCCCCATCCCCACAGCATCGTGAGGACGGTGACGGCCGCCAGCAAGCCGTAGGCAAAATGCGGGGTGCGCACGGCCGCTCGCAGCACGGCGAAACCAGAATGCAGCGCGCAGTACGCAGAACGCAGGGCCTCGATCACCGAGCGCGACGCCGCGGCCGGCCGTTCCGCTGCCGCTCCGCTTCCTCCCTCTGCCGCTTTCCCGATTTGCCGCTCTGCTGATCTGGTGATTTCCCGATTTGCCGCTTTGCCGCTTTGCGCCCACTCCACCACGCTCCACAGCAGCCACGCGGCCATGATCGCCAGATGCCCATAGATCGGCAGGAGATAGCGCATGGACTGGACGTATTGCAACCCCTGCCACAGGAACATCCCGCCGATCCACGCGACGGGGAGCAGGTGATCGCGCCAACGTCCGGCGCCGACGGCCGTCAACCCGCGCACCACCTGGAGCGCGGCCAGCGCCCAGCCGGCCCAGGCCGTCAATCCCAGCGGGATGCCCAGGCCCCAAACGACCATGTTGACGAACGGGAAGACGAAGGGGGTGCGGCTGGCCCACTGATGGCCGGGCGGGTAATCGGCATCCCCGCGGATGAGCTGGCTGATCTGCGCCATGTTGTCGCGGAACTTGGGCGCCAGGCTGAAATCGAGCAGCGACGTGCCGCCGAACGCATAGGGCTGTGCGATGCGGAACACCGCGATCGTCACCAATCCCATCAGCAGTAGGCGAAAGAGGGTCGCCTGGATCAACGTGCCGAGCCAGGCCCGCTCGCCGCTCCTTTCCCCGGAAGGGCCGAAAGAGGGGGCGAGGGCGTGCCAGTCGTCCCACAGGCGGATGCCGGCCGCCAACACCGCGATGCCGGCCAGCGGCGCCAGGTTGATGCGGCATGCCAGGCTGGCGCCCAGGCTGGCGCCCAGGCCCACGTAGCTCTCCCAGCCGCCATCGCGATGGCGACGCTCGCCGCCCTGCGCCACGCGCACCGCGAAGTAGAACGTCAGCAGGCCGAAGAACGACCCGAAGGTATCCACGGTGTAGAAGTGCGACTGTTGCAGCGGCAGCACCGCGAACGCGTAGAGCCCCGCGGCCAACAGCCCCACCTTGCGGCCATACAGCCGCCGGCCGACCACGAAAGCCAGGAAGACGCAGCCGAGATCGAAGAGGCCCGACAGCGCCCGGCCCACCAGGTGGATGCCGTCGTAGCCGACCAGGTGGAGGGGCGCGCCCCCCTCGTTCACCCATAGCTGGACGGCCTGATTGAACTCGTTGGCGACCTCGGCCGTCACCCGCACGATGAAGAGGGGCAACGTGCCGTAGACGAAGAAGTTATAGCCCTTGTTGTACGGGCTCATGGGCGACTTCGTGCTGTCGAAGAACTCCCCCAGGCTCGCCGGCAGGCGCAGCGCGTCCGACACCATCGTCAAGAAGCGCTCGTCGGGGTGGATGTGCGTGCCCTGGTCCCAGTTGAGGTGGGT